>CAIUDK010000278.1 GCA_903897875.1 uncultured Hyphomicrobiales bacterium | reverse complement strand
GGGAATGCGTGCACTCACATGGCCGCTATAATTCATGATGTTATGAAAATTGAGTAGCAATGTGCAGGCTGCCACTTTTTCACGCAATAATTGGATTTCTTGGTCTGCATTTCCCTTGGACATAGATGCCTCCCGTAAGGTCATTGGCGTTCGCTCGCCATTCGGGGACGACCTTTGCCAGATATTGGCACTTTGTCTAGGCCGTTATAACCAAATCGCCCTGATTTGGGGCTTGAATGGGCGAGTTTAGCGGGGGATTGCGTGCGCGGGGGCGGAATGGCGGCGCGTTTTTGAATGCGCCTTTTTTGCGTCATAATGCTTGGCAGGAAACGTGCTTTGCTAGTTACAGATTCGGTTGCACGAATTGCGCATATGATATTTGCCAAGGAGGGCGGATTTGTTCAAAATTCCAGCACTATTCTCAAGTCGACTGCGCGTATCGCTGGCCTTGCAGGGTGGTGGCTCCTTTGGTGCGTTCACATGGGGCGTGCTCGACCGCTTGCTCGAAGAACCGAATGTGGAATTTGACACGATCAGTGGCGCAAGTGCTGGTGCCGTGAATGCCGTTCTCGTGGCGTCAGGTTTGGCAAATGGTGGGCGTGAGGTAGCGCGCGAGAAGCTAGAGCGGTTCTGGTCGAAGGCGAGCGCAATGGCACCCTCCGCTCCGCTGGCGCGGATTACCGGTATGGCTGGTGATTTCTTTCGCACATCTCTGTCGCCCTACCAATTCAATCCTTTCGATCTTAATCCCTTGCGCACATTGTTGTCGGCAGAAGTTGATTTTGAGGCGATCAATTCTCACTCGCCCGTTCATTTGATGATTTCGGCAACGCGCGTCAGCGATGGCCAAATGCAAATTTTTCGTAGCGAAGATTTGGATGTAGATCGATTGCTCGCCTCGACCTGTTTGCCAATGTTGCACCACACCGTTTATGTGGATGGAGAGGCCTATTGGGATGGCGGTTATGTTGCCAATCCGCCTCTGCTGGAGCTGATTACGGAATCAAAAACGCATCGTGTTTTGGTGGTGCAAATTACGCCCATGCGGCGCGCTGCTTTGCCAAAAACGCCGCGGGAAATTATGAGCCGGCTCGATCAAATCTCGTTCAACAGTTCGTTGATGCGTGAGATTGAAAGCATTGAAATGCTGCGCGAGCGGGCGCTCACTGAGTTTGGCTCATGGTCGCGCACATGCTTTCGCATGCGGCGGCTTCAGATGGATCGCATTTCGGCTGAGGACAGTGTTCCTGGCCTTGATGAGGCTAGCGCGACCGATCTTGATTGGTCATTTTTGACGATGCTGCGCGACAGTGGGCGCGATGTAGCTGATGCTTGGCTGGCCAAGCATATGGCGCACCCCCGCGAGGTTTTGTCGACAGAGAATGACGCTTAGCGCCCTGTAAAGACGCTGACGATTTTCTTCACTCGGGTGGAGAAACGGTGGCGCTTCTGTTCGTGATCCACCACGCCTTGATTGGTGACGAAGTTCATCTGGACCGCGCGGCGTGGGCCTTCATGCGGCTTGTGGCCATGCCATGAATTGTCGGCGCGACGGAAGACCAGAAGCGTGCCGCCATAAGGAGGCACTTCGGCCACGGGGTTTTCCAAACTATCGCCGCTGCGCAGGAGACGCAGGCGCCCGCCGTCAGATTCCCAGCCCTCATTCATATAGAGAAGGATGGTGAGGATTTTGGTTTTTGAATCGGTATGGATCTCGCCATCCCGCTCGCGCACAAAGCCGCGCACCGTATACATGGTTGGCCGTTCAGACAGATCGAGGTCGAATTTTGCTTCCATCGCGGCGCGAAATTTTGGGCCAGCCAATTCATCCATCAAGCCTTTGAAATGGCCCTTGATGTCGAGTTCGGATGGCGGATGCGAGCCGGGGCCAGGCACTTTTGGGAAATCAGCCGATATGTCCTTGAAGCGATCAGCAAGGATGAAATTCTCGACGATGAAATAATCATAAGGGTCGCGCTCAAGAGGCGTTTTGTCGAGACTGGCAAAATCGAGATAGCTCATGATGATCATCATCCATGCAAAGCGGACGCGGCGTGGCAATTGAGGCCCTATTTGCCGTGACCATGGTGGAGTTTTGCCGATTTGGCAAGAAATAGAGGCCCATTGAGCCAGTATTCTGGGGCTAGGGCCTGTCTCTCAAATGGCGGATGCTCTTAAAACCGGAGCCAGAGCGCGAAGATCAAGCCGCGCTCCTTGTAGACGTTTTCGCCATAAATTGAGCTCATGAGCCCAAACTGCAGAGCGATGCGCGTGCTCAAATCATAGACCACGCTGATCTGGCCCTTGTGGGAGGTTTGGGCGAGTGCCTGAGATGTGGCTGGTGCAAATGTTGAGAATGTCTGCCCCATCAGCATCCAGTTGATCCGCGGATGCCACGCCAAGGTCACATCCACATGAGTCTCGGTGCTTGAGCCAGAGCGTAAACGCTGGCCCGCCGCAATCTCCGTATAGAGCGGATAATATTGGCCAAATTGAAAGTTTTTGCCAAAAATCAGGCGCATATCCGTTTGGAAGTGCGTGTCTGAGCTCACGGCGTCATTGCAGCTGCAAGCGGGCATGGGCAAAAGCGCGGTGCCTTGGGCCGAGAGGGCCCAGTCTTGGCCGCCCGCCAATTTGTAGCGCGCACCAATTTCCGTAACCGATCGGCCGCTATAAGTGCTGCTCACATTGGCGTTGGTGATGTGGCCATTAATGTCCACAGGCACGTCGTATTCTTGCAGGCTGGCCTTGGTGACTCCGGTCGATAATAGGCCAGTTAAGTTTGGGGTCAGGCCATATTCGAGGTTTTTGGTCAGGTCGAAGCGTTTGTACTCGCCAAGGGGAATGACGCGTCCAGATGCGTCAAATTTGGTGGTTTCGCTCCTGAACGAGCCCGTCAGAATGACCAAGCCCTGTCCGCGCAATTCAAGATAGGCACCCGCATGAGCTAGGCCTGAGACAAGGGGAGAACAGCACAGCAGAAGGAGGAGGTAGACTCGAATACCCATGATCAACAACACCGCAACTCGTTACCAGAAGCTTAACTATTGAGGGCGTGTCTGGCCGCGGCAATCGACCCAAGGTTGCGGGGTGTCCAACTGTAAACCCTAAGCTTTTAATTCTTAAGCTTAAGGCGGCTTTTAAGGGCGACGGTTGGAAAAAGCATAACAATTTCATCGCGCGTTCATTTTGCAAAGCTTACAAAATAACTTGGATGATTTTAGTCCCCCTCAATTGAGTGACGATCATGTTTCAAAAGAAATCGATTTCTGGATTGGCTCTGCTGACCGTCTCAATGGCGTTTATTGTGCAGGCGACAGGTGCATCTGCCGATTGGCATGGCCATGATTGGAGGTCGCATGACCATCGCGGCCATGAGCATCATGAGCGATATCAGGATCAGCGCTATCCGATCTATGTCATTCCGCCCGGCGGTATTGGTTATTCAACGGCAACGCCTTGTGCGCGGCCCGGCAATTGGGGCCCTCTTAACAGCTACCCTTATGGGCGTCGCGGCTGTGGCTGGTATGGTGGCCAATGGTATCCGGGCGGTTATGCTGGCTATGCTGTGCCTACCCCACCAACGCCGACCTATTGTGAGAATCCCGGCAATTGGGCACCCATCAATAGCTATCCCTACGGGCGGCGCGGCTGCGGGTGGTATGGCGGCCGGTGGTTTCCCGGCGGCTACGCTGGCTATCGCTATTAGTTTCAGACAGTCCAAGTAGCTTCAGATATTCCAAGGCATTTGCCTCGTCTTGAGAGGCAGCTGCCGCTTTGGTTTGAAAAGAGCCAAGGGTTGCAGCAAGTTTCGGCTTGTTTGCGACCCTTTTTGTGCGGCTACGCCAAGATAACATGTCGAGGATGTCTGGACCCCTGCCGCCGCAGTCGCTAAAAGAGCACAAGCTTTTCTTCAACCTGAGAGTTTGCTGCCCATGGCGCGCCAATTTGTCTATCATATGCAGGGACTGACCAAGACCTATCCCGGCGGCAAAAAAGTTCTGGATAATGTCCATTTGTCTTTCTACCCCGACGCGAAGATTGGTGTCTTGGGCATCAACGGCTCGGGTAAGTCGACGCTTTTGAAAATTATGGCTGGTCTCGACAAGGAATTCACCGGCGACGGCTTTGTCGCTGAAGGTGCGCGCGTCGGCTATCTGTCGCAAGAGCCCTATCTTGACCCTGAACTCGATGTGCGCGGCAATGTGATGCTGGGCGTTGCGGCTCAGATGGACATTCTCAACCGCTACAACGATCTCGCCATGAATTATTCGGACGAGACTGCGGACGAGATGACACGTTTGCAAGATGAGATTGAGGCGCAGGGCCTTTGGGACATCGATAGCCAAGTTGAGCAAGCGATGGATGCGCTGGGTTGCCCGCCTGATGATGCGGATGTGACTAAGCTTTCGGGTGGTGAGCGTCGCCGCGTGGCTTTGTGCAAGCTATTGCTTGAGAAGCCAGAGATGCTGCTCCTCGATGAGCCAACCAACCACCTTGATGCTGAGACCGTGAACTGGCTGGAAGGTCATTTGCGCGCCTATCAGGGCGCCATTTTGATCGTGACCCATGATCGCTACTTCCTCGACAATGTGACGGGTTGGATTCTCGAATTGGATCGCGGACGCGGTATTCCTTACGAGGGCAATTATTCGTCATGGTTGAAGCAGAAGCAGAAGCGTCTGGCTCAAGAAGGCCGTGAAGAAGAATCTCGCCAGCGTCAGTTGGAAGAAGAAAGCGAGTGGATTTCCGCTTCGCCTAAGGCACGTCAGGCCAAATCCAAAGCGCGTATTCAGCGCTATGAAGATCTTGTGGCCAAGCAGAATGATCGCGCGCCCTCCACAACGCAGATCGTTATTCCGGTGGCTGAGCGTCTGGGCAACAACGTTATCAACTTCGAGCATTTGTCGAAGGGCTATGGCGATAAATTGTTGATCGAAGATCTCACCTTCAAACTGCCGCCCGGTGGTATTGTGGGCGTCATCGGTTCCAACGGTGCTGGTAAGACGACGTTGTTCCGTATGATCACGGGCCAAGAGAAGCCAGACAAGGGCACGATTGCCATCGGCGAGAGTGTTGAGCTTGGTTATGTTGATCAGTCACGCGATGCGCTGGATGATAAGAAAACCGTTTGGGAAGAAGTCTCATCGGGGAACGAAATCATCTATCTGGGCAAGCGCGAAATCAATTCACGCGCCTATTGCGGAGCCTTTAACTTCAAGGGTTCGGATCAGCAAAAGAAAGTTGGCATGTTGTCGGGTGGTGAGCGCAATCGCGTCCATCTGGCCAAAATGCTCAAGACTGGCGCAAACTTGCTGCTGCTCGATGAGCCCACCAACGATCTTGACGTTGACACATTGCGCGCACTTGAAGAAGCACTCACCGACTTTGCTGGTTGCGCTGTGATCATCTCGCATGATCGCTTCTTCTTGGATCGTATCGCCACACATATTCTGGCGTTCGAAGGTGATAGCCATGTGGAATGGTTTGAAGGCAACTTCCAAGATTATGAGGAAGACAAGAAGCGTCGCCTCGGTCAGGACAGCCTACGTCCGCATCGCTTGAAGTATAAGAAGTTTGCACGCTAAGCGCTGCTGATTGGTCTCAATAAAAAGCCGCGCTGGTGACAGCGCGGCTTTCTGCTTTTTAGGCTGGAGGCTTAGCCCTTTTTGCAATCGGACATGAACTTCTTGCGCTCTTTGCCGTGAATGTTCTTGGTGTCAGCCTGCTTTGAACAGTCCAAAGATTTTGCGGTGCGTTCCTTCGCTGGCGTCTTCTCTGCGCCTGTGGTCTTGGCGGCTGCAGCAGGCTTAGCCGCGGTGGTTGCAGCTGGTGCAGCAGGAGCTGCGGGCGTCTGCGCAAAAGCAGTTGCAGCGATTGAAAGGGCAGCGGCGAATGCGAGAGCATGCGAGAGTTTCATGGGATAATTCCATCTTTTCAAACTAGCCCCATATCGAGGCTCACCGTTAAGATGCCGCATCGGTGCTGAATGAATTCTGAATGGCGCATGCAGCGTGCGTTTATTTTTTTTCGCGCGAAGGTTGCATATACATAAAAGCAGCAAGCAAATTTTGAATCAAAAAAGCCGCGCTGGTTAAAGCGCGGCTTTCTCTTTGCAAGGATCACTGCTTTTAAGGGTCACTTGTAAGGGTGGGGAGGATCACGCTTACGTGTGTTGTCCTTAACTGCGTGTCCTTACTTGGCAGGTACTGCAGGTGTTGCAGGAACTGCAGGCTTTGCGGGTACGGCTGTTGTGGCAGGTACAGCAGGCGTTGCAGGCACTGCTGACGTGGCAGGAACAACTGTTTTGTCGCCAGTCTTTTCCGTTGCCTTTTCTGCGGCCTTGTCAGCAGGCTTTACAGTGCCTGCAGCTGTTGGGACAGCAGGAGTGACGGGCTTAACTTCTGGTTTAACAGCGGCGGGTGCGGCAGTTGTCGCGGCAGGTGCAGCTGGTGCAGCAGGTGCTGTTTGCTTCTGCGCAAAAGCTGGTGCAGCAATCGAAAGAGCGGCAGTAAGCACGAGAGCATGCGAGAGTTTCATCGAAGTTTTCCATCTTTCCAAACTAGCCCCACATCGAGGCTCGGGTTCAAGATGGCTCAACTGGGCTGAACGCATGCTGAAGCTGATTGGCAGCTTCTGTTCATCTTGAGTTTTGTTTTTACAGGAAAAAAGTCAGTCGGCCTGTAAGCCGGGTTCTGTATGGCGCGGTTGCCCACGCGTGACGACCATTCTTCTGGGACGCTCGTTACCGAGCGCCTCTAGCAACCAACCCGGGTAACAGCCTGGAGACAGGCTTGAGGTCTTTCGGCCTCGTGTCACCCCTATTCGGTTTTGCTCCCGGTGGGGCTTGCCATGCCGCTTCTGTTACCAGACGCGCGGTGCGCTCTTACCGCACCTTTTCACCCTTACCCTATACGCGAACGTATCAGGCGGTTCGTTCTCTGTGGCGCTATCCCTAAGGTCACCCCCGCCGGACGTTATCCGGCACCGTGTCTCTATGGAGCCCGGACTTTCCTCTCCCTTGCGAAAGCGGTCGTCCAGCCGACTGACTAGCCTAGTTATGGAGCTACCTACATTAGGTCAAGCGCCGCGTGAGGGATCGCGTGAGGGGGTGGCTTGGAGATTGGCCATAAAGTGCTTGGCTTTAGAGCAATAATGACGATTGGAATCGTTCATTTGCTTGGTGTAATGGCCCGATTGATAGCGCATCAGGGTCGTGCAGAGGTCGCCATTGGACATGCGATAGGCAGCGCCCAGATATTTCATCGCATAGCGCAGATTGGTGTCGGCATCGAACAATTGGGCGTCGCTGCCCTTAAAGCCCAGCCCGCGAGCCGTCTTGGCGCGGATCTGCATCAAGCCAAAATTACCAGAGTTCAGCGCATGTGGATTGTAGCTGCTCTCAACCTTCACAACGGCATCGGCGATGGCGAAGGGCACGCCATTGGCTTTGGCATGTTGGGACACAAGGTCGCGCAGATTCGATGTATCAGTCGCAGCTTGAGCGGTGGATTGGATAAGTGCCCCGCTTGTTAATAGAAGTACCAAAGAGCCCACAGTTTTTATTTTGCCTATCATTCAATATTCTCTCATCTGGATGGAACGAAGATGAGGTTATGATTTTGAAATGAGGCTATAGGCTGACCCAATTGCAGCAATACTTATCCTTGGTGCTCGTCTTGACTGGGAAAGTAACGCGTGTCTCGAATAGTTTTATCTTACTAAAACGCATGAAAATCGCGTGTTTTTCATAAGTAAGCTTACAACATAGATCGCTATACTTACTTCAGCTGGGCCGCCATGATTGCGCCTTAATCGTGGCCGTAAATCTGCTAACCTTAGCTGGTGACGCGAGGCGTATGCTGTGCTCCACTCACGAAGCTTGTTTAATAATTTCAGGAGTCTAGCGATGAAAAAAATGATTGTTCTCTCTGTCGCGGCGCTTATGGCGGCCACTTTGGCCGGCTGTAGCTCGACGCGTGATCAACGCGCTGTCGATGGTGCACTTCTAGGTGGCGCTGCTGGCGCTGTTGTTGGTGGTTTGGCCACCGGGCATGCTGGCGGCGCATTGGCTGGTGGCGCTTTAGGCGCAGCTGCAGGCGCGATCATTGGCGCGGAAACGGCACCGCGTCGTCGTTGTGCCCGTTATGGCTATGATTACGATGGCAACCGCGTGTGCCTGCGTACCGTTCGGTATTATTAATTGACCATTGGGGGCCGGTGAAAAACCGGCTCCCACTTTTGAGTTCTATGCGCTAAAAGCAGCTGCATGAGTCAGCCGCGCCCCGATAGTCCCATTGCCGCCAAAGTATTTGCCTCGCCCAACCACGGCGAGCGTAAGGGCGGGCAACGACCCAATTCCATCATTCTCCACTACACGGGCATGGCGACCGGCGCTGAAGCGCTGGCCCGCCTCTGCAATCCCATCACTGAAGTCTCTTGCCATTACTTTGTATGGGAAGATGGCCACGTCTTGCAGCTGGTGCCTGAAGCGCGCCGGGCTTGGCATGCGGGTGCCGCCGTCTGGCGCGGCCAGAGCGATATGAACTCCGCCTCGATTGGAATCGAGATTGTGCATCCCGGCCATGATGACCGCGAAGGCGCTGTTTTTGCGCCTTTCCCAGAGGCGCAAATTGAGGCTGTGATTCAGCTGTGTCGCGATATTTGCGCGCGCTATTCGATCAGCCCCGATCAAATCTTGGCCCATTCTGATATTGCGCCAGCGCGCAAACGCGATCCCGGCGAAGCGTTCCCGTGGGAGCGCCTGCATCGGGAAGGCATTGGGCATTGGGTTGCGCCAGCCCCCATTGGTGGTGGGCGCTTCTTTGCGCTTGGTGATGAGGGCCAGCCCGTGCAGGCCTTGCAAGCCATGCTGGGCATGTATGGCTATGGGCTCGCCATTACCGGTGTCTATGATGTGGCGACCCAGCAGGTCGTCACCGCCTTTCAGCGCCATTTCCGCCCGGCGCGTGTGGATGGCATTGCGGACGCCTCGACAATTACCACCTTGCGGGATCTGTTGGCCTCACGACCCCAAGTGGCGTAAGTGCTTTGTAAAATCCGGCACAACCGAAAAAAGCCACTACCGAGAACGCCAGTGGCTATGCGATAAACACGAAATCAGAAGCACAGTCATAAGCTTAATGACGAAAGATGATGCTTCAAACAAACAACAGGAGACGCCCTTTGGCTCGTTCACATTTTACTTCAGCTTTTGGCCTCTCGGCTGTGTTGCTGGCCGCACCTCTTGCCCATGCGCAAGACAGTGATGCGATTGCAAAGTTCTACAAAGACCGCGTGGTGACGATTGCCGTTGGATCTTCGACGGGTGGTGGATTGGATACCTATGCGCGTCTCGTGTCGCGTTGGATGGGCCGCCACATTCCGGGCAATCCAAATGTTGTGATTTCCAACATGCCGGGCGCTGGCGGTAACATCGTTGCCAACAATCTCTACAATATCGCGCCCAAAGATGGGTCGATCATGGCGATCACTTTTCCAAGCGTGATTGTTGATCCTTTGCTCACCGGCACAACACGCACATTTGATCCGCGCAAGTTCAATTATGTTGGCAATGCCAATGCCGAAGTTTTGGTGTGCATGGTGCGCCAAGATTCTGGTGTGAAGAACGCCGCTGATTTGATCAATGCTGACATCATCATTGGTGCCACCGCTCCGGGTAGCACGACGGCGGATTTTCCTGCACTCACAAAGGGCCTGTTGGGCGCGAAGTTTCGTGTTGTGACCGGTTATCAGGGTTCACGTGAAGTGACGTTGGCTGTTGAGCGCAACGAAGTGCAGGGCATTTGCGGTTTGGGTTGGTCAACATTGAAGGTGCAATATCCTGAGATGATCAACGGCAAATTGTTTGGTCTGGTTGCGACGCAGGAAGATGTGAAGGGTCATCCAGATTTGAATGCTCTTGGCATTTCGAAGCTGATTGATATGGCGCGCAATGACGACGAGCGCGCAGCTCTCAAAATGTTCTATGCGCAGAACGGCTTCAGCCGCGCCTTCCTACTGCCGCCCGGCGTGCCAACGGATCGCATTGAAGCCTTGCGCACAGCCTTCATGGCAACCATGGCTGATCCTGATTTGCAGGCCGATGCTAAGAAGATGAACATTGACGCCATGCCAACAACAGGCGCTGAAGTGCAGGCTTTGATCGAGCAAATGTATGCGACATCACCTGCCATTGTGGAAAAGGTAAAGGCTGCTCTCGCACCTAAATAAGAACGCAAAAAAAGCGCCCCAGGCTTTGGCTCGGGGCGCTTTTATTAGGCCGCGTTGGCGGCCAGTGGATCGTAGTTCAAGATTGGTGCAAGCCAGCGTTCGACTTGGTCAATGCTCATGCCCTTGCGCTGAGCATAATCTTCCACCTGATCGCGCTCGACCTTTGCCACGCCAAAATAATAAGCGTCAGGATGAGCCAGATAGAGCCCACTGACCGATGAGCCGGGCGTCATTGCAAAACTCTCAGTGAGCTTGACGCCTATGCGACGCTCCGCTTCCAATAGCTTAAACAAAGTGTCCTTTTCCGTATGGTCGGGCTGCATTGGATAGCCCGGTGCTGGACGAATGCCGCGATAGTCTTCGACAATACGTTGCTCATTGGTGAGCGTTTCACCAGCCGCATAGCCCCAGAACTCGCGACGCACGCGTTCATGCATATGTTCTGCAAAAGCTTCTGCAATGCGATCCGCCAATGCTTTGACGAGAATGGAATTGTAATCGTCATTGTTGAGCGCAAACTTTTTCGAGATACGCTCTTCCTCTGGGCCAGCTGTGACAACAAAGCCGCCGACATAATCGGTGAGGCCCGTGTCGCGCGGGGCCATAAAGTCAGACATCGCTACATGCGGCTTGCCATCGCGGCGTGTGAGCTGTTGGCGCAGCGTGTGGAAGGTCGCCAAAGTGTCGGTGCGCGATTCACCCGTGAACAAACGAATGTCATCGCCCACCGCATTGGCAGGCCAGAAGCCGATGATGGCTTTGGGATTGAACCAACGCTCATCGACGATGCGCTTGAGCATGTCTTGCGCGTCTTCGAACAATTGACGCGCAGCTTGTCCGCGCTCCGCATCATCAAGCAGCGCAGGATAGCGACCCTTGAATTCCCATGTCTGGAAAAACGGTGTCCAATCGATATAGGGCACAAGGCTTGCCACATCATAGGTGCGGAATGTGCGTGTGCCTAAGAAGGTCGGTTTTGGTGGGACGTAATTGGTCCAATCCAATTTGAGCGCACCAGCCCGCGCACGCGCCAAAGGCACGCGCAGCTTGTCGCTTTCAGAACGCTTATGCGCCTCGGCAACGCGGCCGTATTCAGCGCGAATGGTTGAGATATAGGGATCGCGCTGTTCGGGTGAGAGCAGGGCAGACACGACACCAACGGCGCGGCTGGCGTCTGTTACATAAACAGCCTGACCGCTCTTGTAATTGGGATGAATTTTGACAGCCGTATGCACGCGGCTTGTTGTCGCGCCACCAATGAGCAACGGCACATGAAAACCTTCGCGCTCCATTTCGGCAGCGACGTAACACATTTCTTCAAGCGAAGGCGTAATCAGTCCCGAAAGACCGATGGCATCGACTTTTTCGCGCTTGGCGGTCTCTAAGATTTTTGCAGACGGCACCATCACGCCCAGATCAATCACTTCGTAATTGTTGCAGGCGAGCACAACACCAACGATGTTTTTGCCGATATCATGCACATCGCCCTTCACCGTTGCCATCAAAATTTTACCAGCCGTCTTGCGCGTCTCGCCCGCTTGCAATTCCATATAGGGCAGCAGACAGGCGACAGCCTGTTTCATGACGCGGGCGGATTTGACCACTTGCGGCAAGAACATTTTGCCAGCACCAAACAAATCGCCAACAATATTCATACCCGCCATCAGCGGACCTTCGATCACATCAAGCGGACGCGTTGAGGCAAGGCGCGCCTCGTTTGTATCGGCATCAATGAAATCTGTGACGCCGTTGACGAGCGCATATTCAAGCCTCTTCTCGATGGTTTGATCGCGCCACGCCAGATCGCGTGTCTTAACCGCTTCGCCACCGCCATCGCGGAAGCGTTCGGCAAGAGCCAACAAACGTTCTGTGGAATCGGCGCGGCGATCCAATACGACATCTTCACAAGCGTCGCGTAATTCAGGATCAATCTTTTCATACAGCGCCAGCTGGCCTGCATTCACAATGCCCATATCCATGCCAGCCTTGATGGCGTGGTAGAGGAACACGGAATGCATAGCCTCGCGCACGGGCTCATTGCCGCGGAACGAGAAGGACAGATTGGACACGCCGCCAGAGATATGGACGTGCGGCAGTGTGGCGCGAATGGTGCGCGTGGCTTCAATAAAATCGACGCCATAATGATTGTGCTCTTCAATGCCGGTGGCAACCGCAAAGACATTGGGATCAAAGATAATGTCTTCTGGCGGGAAGCCAACTTTATCGACGAGCAGACGATAGGCGCGCGTGCAGATATTGACCTTGCGATCATAGGTGTCGGCTTGGCCATCCTCGTCGAACGCCATCACTACAACGGCAGCACCATACATGCGCACGAGATTGGCGACTTTAAGAAAGGCTTCTTCGCCTTCCTTGAGTGAGATGGAATTGACGATGGACTTGCCTTGCAAGCACTTCAAGCCAGCTTCGATGATCTCAAACTTGGATGAATCGACCATCACTGGCACGCGCGCAATGTCGGGCTCAGAGACGACAAGGTGGAGATAGTCGACCATCGCCTTTTGCGAGTCGAGCAGACCTTCGTCCATATTCACGTCGATGATCTGCGCACCATTGGCAACCTGATCGCGCGCCACATCGAGCGCTGCATTCAAATCGCCATTCTTGATGAGTTTGCGAAAACGCGCGGAACCCGTGACGTTGGTGCGCTCGCCCACATTGACGAAGGGAATGTCAGGCGTGAGCGTGAAGGGCTCAAGGCCAGATAGGCGCAGCATTGGCGTGATGGTTGGCACCTGGCGCGGCGCGACTTTGTGTATGCGTTCAGCCAGAGCGCGAATGTGTTCGGGCGTTGTGCCGCAACAGCCGCCCACAATATTGACCAAACCAGAATCGGCAAACTCGCCCACAAGCGAAGCCATATACTCTGGGCTCTCATCATAGAGTCCAAATTCATTGGGCAGACCAGCGTTGGGATAGACGCAGACCAGCGTGTCAGCAATGCGCGAAAGTTCGGCGACATAGGCACGCAATTCACGCGCGCCCAAAGCGCAATTGAGGCCAATGGCTAGCGGCCGTGCATGGCGCAGCGACACCCAGAAAGCCTCAGCCGTTTGGCCTGACAAGGTGCGGCCAGACAGATCGGTGATCGTGCCAGAGATGATGAGCGGCAGACGGATGCCGAGTTCAGCAAACACATCTTCGACGCCCACGATCGCGGCTTTGGCGTTGAGCGTATCAAAGACCGTCTCGATCAAGAGAAGATCAACACCGCCTTCAATCAAACCGCGCGTGGCTTGCGCATATGCAACACGCAATTCATCAAAGGTGACGGCGCGGTAGCCGGGGTTATTCACATCAGGTGAGAGCGAGGCCGTGCGATTGGTGGGGCCCATGGCGCCAGCAACAAAGCGGCGGCGGCCGTCTTTCTTCTCTGCGATGTCGGCGGCTTGGCGCGCCAGACGGGCACCTTCCACATTGAGCTGCGTGACATAATCCTCCAACCCATAATCGGCCTGCGCGATTGTGGTGGACGAGAATGTATTGGTTTCGCAGATGTCAGCACCGGCTAGAAAATAGCTCAGGTGAATATCGCGGATTGCATCAGGCTGGGTGAGTATGAGCAGATCGTTATTCCCGCGCAGATCGCGGTTGAAGTCACGAAACAGCTCGCCACGAAATTGCTCTTCCGTGAATTTCAATTCCTGAATCATCGTACCCATCGCGCCGTCAAGCACGAGGATGCGGTCTTTTGCCGCGGCCAAGAGAGCTTCGCGTGTGTCTGATCGTGATGACTTCGTCATTTTGATAATAGTCCTAAATGTTTCTTCAGGCCGTCGCGTTCACTTGCGGGCGCAAGCCCAGCAGGTGGCAGATGGCATAGACAAGATCAGCGCGGTTCATTGTGTAGAAATGAAAATCAGTGATGCCGTGATCCACCAGATCGAGCACTTGTTCGGCAGCAACAGAGGCTGCAATCAAGCGGCGCGTGGCCACATCATCCTCAAGTCCCTCAAAGCGGTCTGCCAACCATTGCGGCACGCTGGCGCCTGTCTTTTTGGCAAAGCTGGCGGTCTGTTTGAAGTTTTGCACGGGCACAATGCCGGGCAGAATTGGGATGGTGATGCCAGCTGCGCGGACACGATCGAGATAGCGAAGGTAAAGATCATTCTCAAAGAAGAATTGCGTGATGGCGCGCGTAGCCCCAGCATCAATCTTGGCTTTGAGCACATCAATATCTTGATCGAGCGTTGGGCTCTCAGGATGCTTTTCTGGATAGGCCGACACAGTGATTTCAAAATCAGCGATGCGACGCAAACCGGCGATGAGATCGGTTGAGTTTTGATAGCCATCGGGGTGTGGTGTGAATTGTGTGCCAATTCCCTCTTTGGGATCGCCGCGCAGAGCGACAATATGGCGCACACCAGCCTCCCAATACGCGCGGGCGACTTCATCAACATCAGCCTTACTGGCAGCTACGCAGGTGAGATGGGCAGCTGGCTTGAGCGGTGTTTCCTTGACGATGCGTGACACAGTGGTGTGCGTGCGCTCACGCGTCGAGCCACCAGCGCCATAGGTCACGGAGACGAAGTTTGGCGATAGGGGCGCAAGGCGATGAATCGCTTCCCACAGAACGCTTTCCATCTGAGGTGAATTGGGTGGAAAGAATTCGAACGACACATTGATGTCGGAGCGCTTCGAGCGGCTAATGCGCAGCGGATCATAAGCCATTAGGCCACCTCGCGTGTGGATGGAACAAAATCGCTGATGACGCGCGTATCGCGTGCCATCCAAAGCGACACAGTGAGATGGTCGGGCAGACCAGCGCCGGGTGTTAGATCCCGATGCGTACGAATATCAAGACCCGCTTCGCGCATCGCGGTTTCAATTTCTGAACGCTCAAAGCCCAAGCGGCGATGCGCATGTTTTTCACGCAAGAACTCTTGCGTATGGGGCGCAAAATCGATGACGAGCAAGCGCCCACCGGGATGCAGAACGCGCGCAGCCTCACGCACAGCGCGGGCAGGATCGTCTAAATAATGCAGCACTTGATGGATGATAACGAGATCATAGCCATCACGCTCAACGGGCAGGGCATAGAGATCGCCTTGGCGCAGTTGAATGTTGCGCAGTCCGGCGCGCTCGATACGCGTGCGGGCGATGTTCAACATGGCAGGGCTTTGGTCGATGCCTACGGCGCGCTCGGCCAAGGGGGCGAGCAGCTCCAGCATGCGGCCCGTGCCGGTGCCAAGATCGAGAACGGCATGCATCGGCGTTGTGCCAACGGCATCGCGGATGGCGGCTTCCACCAGATCCTCAGCAATATGGAGGGAGCGAATACGGTCCCAATCAGGCGCGTGATCGGCAAAATAGCGGGCGGCCTGATCGGCGCGCGCCCGGCGCACAGCCGAAAGGCGGGTCCGGTCGGCAGTTAGCACTTCGTCGCTGTCGGCAATGCGGTCCACGATCATGCGGGCCAGATCGGCGGCGACACCGTTGTTGGCCAGAAGAAAGAAGGCCCAAGCACCCTCGCGATGGCGCTCAACAAGGCCAGCCTCGACCAGCAAGCGCAGGTGGCGGGAGATGCGGGGCTGGGACTGGCCAAGGATGGTGACAAGTTCTGTCACCGTCAGCTCAACCTCGGAGAGCAAGGCCAATAAGCGCAGGCGCGTGATCTCGCCAGCCGCTTCGAGCGCAGTAAGAATGGTGGGCAGGGGGGCCTGCTGGCTTGGCATACGCGGTTCCTTAGTAAGATATAAAGATATGTTTATATCAGACCCTAAAAAACTGCAAGCACGGAACCATTGCAATAAGGTGGGGCTGGACCAAAGCAAAGGCCATAAGGTCCCTCAATTTTTACTATTTTGGGGCCAAAACTGGGGCAGGTGAACACTTCATTAACCTTAACGAGACCTAATAGAGGATCGGTCGGGCCTGTCCCGTTTCGACTCACATCTTCATTGACGCCCATAGTATCCCATGCTATCCCAAATCATCCCGTTCGGCATATCAGGTCGCGAGTGCTTTGTGCCCTTGAAAAAGGGTGAATCTGGCCAAGCGACCGGATCAGATGGGGCAGTTTTGCCAAGCCTTTCGGGGTTTGGCCGTTTGAGTATGGCACTTGGATCGCTTTGTTTCGCATTTTACCAATCGGCTCGATGCAAAGGGCCGGGTTTCTATCCCAGCGTCCTTTCGGGCGGTGCTGGCGCGAGACGGATTCGAGGGTCTGTACGTTCATCCTTCGCTCGACGCGGAGGCACTCGATTGCGGCGGCCATGCATTGCTGCGCGACATCGATGGGTTGTTGAACACGCTCTCGCCCTATTCAGAGGAGAGGGACATGTTCTCAACCGCGCTTCTGGGCACGAGCGAAATCTTGAAGGTGGATTCGGAGGGCCGGGTCATCCTGACAGACAGCGTGAAGGTCTATGCGGGGATCACAACCGAGGTCACCTTCGTGGGTCAAGGACACAAGTTTCAAATTTGGGAGCCAGCGCGTTTCCGCACGCATCTGATCGAGGCCAGAGATCGGGTGCGCGATTTGCGCAAGCAGCTGAGTTCCAAAATGACGGCGCCAATGGTGCCGTCGCCTCAAGGAGCACGGGAATGACGTTGGGCCACGGCGAGATAAATAACCTCGCTGTTGGCGGACCGGCCCGGCACATTCCCGTGCTTCTCGCCCCAGTTTTAGAAGGGCTCTCACCGCAAGCCAATAAGCTTTATATCGACGGCACGTTTGGTGCTGGCGGTTACACGCGCGCTTTGCTCGAGACGGGCGCGCGCGTTTTGGCGTTTGATCGCGATCCTGATGCGATTGCAGCGGGCCAAGCTCTTGTTCAAGAATCGCAAGGTCGGCTCATTCTTGCAGCCGCACGCTTTAGCGAAATGCAAAAGATAGCTGAACAGCATGGTCTGTCGGGCTTTGACGGCATCACGCTCGATATTGGCGTGTCCTCCATGCAGATTGATGAAGCAGAGCGTGGCTTTTCATTCCGCAAAGAAGGGCCACTGGATATGCGCATGGAGCAGTCTGGCCCAAGCGCAGCCGATATCGTCAATGAAATGCCCGAAGAAGAGCTTGCCAATCTCATCTATAAATATGGCGAAGAGCGCGCCTCAAGGCGTGTTGCGCGCTGCATTGCCAATGATCGCAAAACAACCCCTTTCACGACCACGCGCCAGTTGGCCGAAATGATTGCGCGCATTCTTCCCACCAAGCCAACTGAAATTCATCCAGCCACACGCACTTTCCAAGCTTTGCGCATTGCGGTGAATGATGAGCTTGGTGAATTGTCGAAGGCGCTGATTGCTGCTGAACAGATGTTGAAGCCCGGTGGTCGTTTGGCCATTGTGACGTTTCATTCGCTTGAAGATCGCATTGTAAAGACATTCTTGTCTGAGCGCAGTGGACGTGGGCGAGCACCGTCTCGTTTGTTGCCGGGCGAACCTGTGCCACCAGCCACAAAATTCCAGCTGATTGGGCGTCAGCCCATCATTCCAAGCGACGAAGAAATGCGCACCAACCCGCGCGCACGATCAGCAAAGTTACGTGTGGCTGAGCGCACAGATGCGCCCATCTCCGCAACACCTGCCAAGAGGAGCTGAGCATGTTGCGCTATCTCAACGCCCTCGCCATCGCAGCTCTGATTTGCTCGGCTCTGTATGCGTATTCCATCAAATATGAGACGATCTATTTTTCCGAACAGATCGTGAAGATGAAGCATGAGATCGCGCGCGAAAAAGAAGCGATCAATGTTCTGCATGCAGAATGGGCGCATCTGACGCGCCCTGAGCGTATTCAGTCCTTGGCTGAAAAGCATCTTGAACTTCAGCCCCAATCAATCACACAAATTGTGCGCCCGAACGATCTGCCAGATCGCGCGCAGAAGATTGATACCATTGGCCGCAAATTAGAAGCCCTCGGTCTTGCTGAGCCAACCGCCACGCCCATTAACACAACGACGAATGCGGGTGGCGCAACGCCAGCCCCATCCTCCCAACGTTAGAGGGTTTTATGCAAGACACGCAGCCTCATCTAACAACATCTGAGACCGAAGTGGTCGAAAAGCGCGTGGAATGGCGAAAGCTGTTGCGTGAAATTTTCAGCACGCAGATCGACAAAAGCGCTTGGCGTATTCGCTTGGTTGGCTTTTGCTTTGCCATGCTGTTTATGCTGATTGGTGGGCGTCTCGTGTATCTGGGTACCAAGCCTGATCCGCATAGTTTGAAGCGTGCAGCTGCTGAGGCTGCGTCTGCCGCTCGTCCCGAAATTCTAGACCGCAACGGCGAAGTGTTAGCTGCCGACATTCACACAATGTCGGTATCGATCGATCCG
>CAIUDK010000277.1 GCA_903897875.1 uncultured Hyphomicrobiales bacterium | reverse complement strand
GCCATCAGATGATAAAACCAGATCTCGGTCATTGTGCTTGAACTGGCTTTCTCAAAACTACTCGCCCAGAATGATAAAAGTGCGATCTGAATTGGTCCAGATCAGACCCAGATCAACATTGCCCGGCTCGTGCGCTTCGACCTTGCCAGCCACATACACATCGCCGCGCTCAGCCGAGCCTTTGAGATAGTCTGCGGCCTCGAGATTCATGTTGTTGACCAGCGTGCTCACGCGCGCTTTTTGCCAGCTAAACGCTGCAATCAATGCAGCCTCATGCAGCGCGCCAAAACGCGCCGTCAATGTGGCATCGGCTGGCAGAGTGATCTTGCCTTCAAAGCTCACAAAGGCTTCGCCACGACACCGCAACGTGCCGTCAATGCGCGCATTGGTGACGAGATCCCATGTCGCATATTGGCCGCCCTGCCCGCGAGACACGACGATGGGGCGCACGAATTCGCCCTTCACATCGGCGGCGGATTTTGTCACCGCATCGCGAAACACGCTGCATTGCGCAGGCGCTGCTAGCGTGGGGGAAGCCCCCAACACCAACAGTGCCGCAAGTGTGAGAATTGCTTTTGTGTGTCGCATCTTTTTCACTATTCGTAATGATCGGCCACAAGCTTATTGAGCAAGCGCACGCCCCAGCCTGAACCCCAGCTCTGGTTGATGTCGCTTGATGGCGAGCTCATGCCAGTGCCGGCAATATCGAGGTGCGCCCAAGGCACGTTGTTGACAAAACGCTGCAGCAATTGCGCCGCCGTGATTGAGCCACCAAAACGCCCGCCGGTGTTTTTCATATCGGCGAATTTGGAATCGATCATCTTGTCAAACGCAGGGCCCATGGGCATGCGCCAAACCTTTTCGCCCGTCGCAGTTCCAGCAACGGTCAAGCGTGTCGACAATTCATCATTGTTGGAAAACAGGCCCGCATATTCTTGGCCCAAGGCCACAAGAATAGCGCCGGTCAATGTTGCCAAATTGACGATGAATGTTGGCTTATATTTGTCCTGCACATACCAAAGCACATCGGCCAAAACCAAACGGCCTTCAGCGTCAGTGTTGATGATTTCAATCGTCTGGCCAGACATGGTGGTGACAATGTCACCGGGGCGCTGCGCATTGGCGCCGGGCATGTTTTCCACAAGACCAATGGCACCAACCACATTCACCTTTGCCTTGCGGCTGGCCAAGGCGTGCATGAGGCCAACAACGCAGGCAGCACCCGCCATATCGCCCTTCATATCTTCCATGCCGCCCGCAGGCTTGATGGAAATGCCGCCCGTATCAAACGTCACGCCCTTGCCCACAAAAGCCACAGGCTTTGCCTTGGAAGATTTTGCGCCATTCCAGCGCATAATCACAACGCGGCTTTCATTGTCCGAGCCCTGACCAACGCCGAGCAAAGCACCCATGCCCAGCTTCGTCATCGCCTTCTCGTCCAGAATATCAATCTCGACACCAAGCTTGGTGAGCTCTTTAGCACGACGCGCAAATTCAACAGGGGTAAGCACATTTGGTGGCTCATTGACGAGCGTGCGCGCAATCTTGACGCCAGAGGCGATTGAGGCGCGTGATTTGTGCTCGCGACGCGCAGCCACAGGATCAGCGCAAGCAATCAAAATCTTGATTGGCGCAGCAGCCTCTTTGGCCTCGTCATCATCCTTCTTCTTCGACTTGTAAGTGTCGAAATTGTAAGCGCGCAGCTCAATGCCCATGGCAACATCAGCGGCAGCATCGCTGGTAAAGTCTGGCTGATCGAGCACGAGAACGGCGTGGCGCGCATGGGCCAACTTACCCATGGTAAAACCACCAAGGGCTGGAAAATCCTGCGGCGCGCTGGCGTCTTTGCCCGGCGCTGTGCCGATGATCAACAAACGATCTGTTGAGAGACCGTGCGGGGCCAGCAAATCAATCGACGAAGACGTCTTGCCCTTGAACTTAGCAAATGACACCGCGCGCTTGATCTGCTCGGCAGCAGGCTTGGTGAGCTTGGCAGTATTGGCCGACAGCGCCGCGCCTTCACCAGCAAAAACCACGATTGTATCAGCAGCCTCAGCCTTACCGGCCTTGCCGCCAGCAGCTACGACATCCTTGAGGGCAATAAAATCAATTGCGACGTTTCGTGACATTCTCAAAAAACTCCAAAATCAGCGCGGGCCAAAATCGCCACAGGCCAAATCACAACTAAGCGAAGCACCCGTTGTTTCGGTTGCATCATGTGGAGCAAAGGCCAGTTGCGCAACATGAAAATGGGGGTGTGGGGCGCAATCGTCACTTGTCGGTAGGGGATGCGAGGTGCAGACCTCGCTTGTCCTCATGGCGAACCCAGACTTGTCATCCCGGCCTTGAGCCGGGATCCAGAGTGGCTCGATGTAGGTGATTGCCCCGGCGGAGCGCGAAACCTTGCGGATCCCGGCCCTCAACTTCTGGTTCCCGGATCTGCGCTGCGCTTGTCCGGGATGACAATGGAGGGTCATGGGGAAGCATCGAGGTTCGTTGAAAGACAG
>CAIUDK010000276.1 GCA_903897875.1 uncultured Hyphomicrobiales bacterium | reverse complement strand
CCCGAAAATGCTTTTTATCGGCCATAAATGAAGCTCAGCAGCAAAGGTATTTGTGGGTATTTTTGCGGATATTCAAATTCTTCGAATTCAAAAAATCCTTGAATTTGCTTGGTATTAATGCAAGATTCGAATCCCCGTCTCCCGCCAGATAAGTAAAAATGCCCCGCAGATTTTCGGGGCATTTTTCATTTTGAGAGAAGCGATGTCCGTTTTTTAAATATGGCAACAGAGATTTGAAGGCTAATGCTAGCCTAGCTAAAACCCTGGCTGCTGAAAGATCGCAACCTGCGTATCTTCCGCTATTTTATTTGGCAATAATAAATTAACAATTCCCCTAATTGTCCTATCCCCAAGGTGAGCTGTGACCGGATCAGTCTATTAATCATCAGTGGAGACACTGCACCCATCATTACGCTTTATCCTAATCAGCTTCAATGTAGAACAATTCATATGAGCATGTATCTACATTAAATTAATTGAGGCCTGAATCCTGTTAAGAATATCTTCAAAATCTGGCTGTCCTTGATAGTACAAGGCTTTCGTCTTTTTGAATTCAAAATCAAATATTTGGCGCTCATTCAGATCGGCAAGGGTGAAGGCCGGATTCTGAGCGATCACCAGTTCATCTCCCGATTTGAAACGCTGAACTTTTCGGTCTTGGTACGCAGGCTTAGTCATGAAAGCTTGTACTTCTTCCATGGATAGCAGGCAGTACACGTCATAGTAGTGACGAAGAAAATTAGCAGGGAAATTTGCTGAATCACCTAAGTGGCGGTACTTGGTTGAGATGGTCTGCAATTTTTCAACAAAGGTATGCGTGGCAGCATAGCAGCGAACATCTTTCGCACGGTTATCTACAATTTTTACTGCGCTATTATTTGCAGCTTCCAAAGCCCACGAACTGATGGTGAGCGGGACATTCGGCGTCGTGTCATCAAACCCCAGTTCTAGAAGCACACCATCTTTCACGCCTTCGAGCATGGGTTGAGTGGATAAGTATTGGAGCCTGATCCCTGCGCTGCGGAGCTGTTTTTCATCGTCAAACGCTGTGTCCCGCTGAACTTTCATAATGCCTGGAATGTTGATCTCATTCGCAAGTTGCTTATAGAATTCACGACGCGACTCGACATGCGCCGGCTTATCGTGATTACGTCCGGTTTTTACGTTTGAATCTTTGGGTGGTTCGATCCGAATATCAATGTCTTCCGAAAACCGATGGATTACCCCGTAGCCTTTGGATAGAGAGGTTCCACCCTTCAGTTCGAAGCGATAGCCTTGTTCTTGCAGACCCCAAAGACAATGCATGATCCAGTAGTCTTTTTCGATCAAGGTAGGTGCGATACCTTTAGCGTCCGAGACGACGGCGATCAGTTGTTTGAAGTCAGGCAGATCGTGAAGGAACTTAGCCATTGATCCAGCTTTCGAAAATCTTCCTAGTGGCCACTGAACCATAGGTTTGGATTGCTTTGTCGAGACCTGTTCTATCAAGTTCAAACATGCGCTTGTGAGCATGGCTGAGGACTTCTTTCTGGTCTTCTGCGAGCTCGTTGATGTTGTTGAGCAGGTCAACGAACAAAAACTCGGTTGATAATTTTTTAGGGAAGCGTGGCTTGACCTTGAAGTGGAATTCGCGATTGCCCAGCTTGAAAATACCGTGCCGCTTATGGTTGTAGACCACGGTCGAATTGTAGAGCTGTGTTGTACCCACACCCACAGCGTTATATGCGGATGGTGAAAACATCAGGAAGCGCTTATCGCGCAGGAATGCTTCGACCAATTGTTGGTCATCAGGCGGTAAGTTACCAAAGCGTGAGGTCTTG
>CAIUDK010000275.1 GCA_903897875.1 uncultured Hyphomicrobiales bacterium | reverse complement strand
GATGTATTTGTCTTCAACAGCGCGCTTGTTTTCGGCATAGCGCGTATTGTCGACACCATAGGCCATCGCCTGAGCTTGCAAATCGCACTCGCCACCCTGATCGCAAATTGGGCAATCAAGCGGATGGTTGATGAGCAAAAATTCCATCACGCCTTCGCGGGCCTTTTTGACCATCGGCGTATTGGTGAAGACTTGTGGCGGCTCGCCATTGGGGCCGGGGCGCATGTCCTTCACAGCCATCGCGCAAGACGCGGCTGGCTTTGGCGGCCCACCCTTCACTTCCACCAGACACATGCGGCAATTGCCAGCAACCGACAGGCGGTCGTGAAAGCAGAAACGCGGAATTTCTTTACCGGCCTCTTCACAGGCCTGCAGCAAAGTAAATTCTGGTGGCACATCGACTTCAATGCCATCGACAATGATCTTGGTCATGCCAATTACTCCGCCGCCATATGCACAGGATCAGAATGCGGATTGGCCGCATAATCATCGATGCGCTTTTCAATTTCATGGCGGAAATGCGTTATCAAACCTTGGACTGGCCATGCAGCCGCATCGCCAAGCGCGCAAATGGTGTGGCCTTCGATCTGCTTGCTGACTTCCAACAGCATATCGATTTCGCGTCTCTGCGCGCGGCCCTCTGCCATGCGCGACAGCACACGCCACATCCAACCCGTGCCTTCACGGCATGGTGTGCACTGGCCACAGCTCTCGTGCTTGTAGAAATACGACAGACGCGCAATCACCCGCACAATATCGGTCGACTTATCCATCACGATGACAGCAGCCGTGCCAAGACCCGACTTGAGCTTGGACAGATTGTCGAAGTCCATCGGGCAATCGATGATCTGATCGGCAGGCACACAGCGCACGGATGAACCGCCCGGAATGACCGCCATCAGATTATCCCAACCGCCGCGCACGCCGCCGCAATGGCGATCAATCAGCTCACGGAATGGGATCGACATCGCCTCTTCCACATTACATGGCTTGTTGACGTGGCCGGAAATGCAGAACAATTTCGTGCCCGCATTGTTGGGATTACCAAAGCCCGCAAACCACGATGCGCCACGGCGCAAAATGGTTGGTGCCACTGCAATCGACTCAACATTGTTGACGGTTGTGGGGCAACCATAGAGGCCCATATTGGCTGGGAATGGAGGCTTGAGGCGCGGCATGCCCTTTTTGCCTTCAAGCGATTCCAGCAAAGCTGTTTCTTCGCCGCAAATATAGGCGCCTGCACCATGGTGCACATACATATCGAATGGATAGCCGTGAATGTTATCCTTGCCGATCAAACGCGCAGCATAGGCTTCATCAACAGCGGCTTGGAGACGCTCGCGCTCCAAAATATATTCGCCGCGCACATAGACGTAGCAAGCATGCGCACCCATGGCGAACGATGCAATCAAGCACCCTTCCACCAACAGATGCGGATCATTGCGCATGATCTCGCGATCTTTACATGTGCCGGGCTCAGACTCATCGGCATTAACGACGAGATAGCTTGGGCGAGCCGGATCTGGCTTTGGCATGAACGACCATTTCAGGCCGGTTGAGAAGCCAGCGCCACCGCGACCACGAAGGCCAGATGCCTTCATCTCGGAGATGACCCAATCCTTGCCCTTTTCGAGCAAGCCCTTGGTATTGTCCCACGCGCCGCGCGCCTGAGCGCCCTTTAAGCGCCAGTCACCAAAGCCGTAGAGATTTGTGAAGATGCGATCCTTGTCAGCGAGCATACCGGCGACCCTCAGATCTTCGCGTCTTTGGCGGCAGAAGCGGGCGCACTGCCCGGTCCACTGACACCATCGACACCATAAAATTCAGTCAGCGAAGTCAACCCACCGGCTGGTTCGGATGTTCTGCGACCTGTCTGCGACCCGATAGACACGGGGCGACCGGCAGCCAAATCATCCAGCAATTTTGCAAAATTCTCAGGCGTCAGATCTTCGTAATAATCGTCGTTGATCTGCACCATCGGCGCATTGCAACACGCGCCCAAACATTCAACTTCCAACCAAGAGAACTTGCCGTCTGCCGACACATGGCGCTGTTCGCCAATGCGCTTTTCGCAAACCTTCTTGATCTCTTCAGCGCCATTCAACTGGCATGGCGTTGTGCCACACAGCTGGATGAAATGCTCGCCCACAGGCTCAAGATTGAACATCGAATAGAAGGTGGCGATTTCGAGCACGCGAATGTAGGGCATGGCCAACATGTCAGCGACCAATTCAATCGCTGGCTTTGGCAGCCAATAATTGTGCTGCGCTTGCGCCTTCCACAACAGCGGAATGACCGCTGAAGCCTGACGGCCTTCGGGATATTTTGCAATCTGCGCATCACACCACGCCTTGTTATCAGGCGTGAATGCGAAAGACGCGGGTTGTTGTTCTGCCAGTCTACGAACGGCCATCGATCACCTGTCCACTTCGCCAAACACGATATCGAGCGATCCAAGGATCGCGCTGACATCGGCCAGCATGTGCTTGCGGCACATGAAATCCATTGCTTGCAAATGCGCAAAACCGGGCGCGCGGATCTTGCAGCGATAGGGCTTGTCTGTGCCATCGGCCACAAGGAACACGCCGAACTCGCCCTTAGGCGCTTCGACGGCCGCATAAACTTCGCCCGCTGGCACTTTGAAGCCTTCGGTATAGAGTTTGAAATGATGGATCAGCGCTTCCATCGAACGCTTCATCTCACCGCGGGATGGCGGCACAATCTTGCCCTGCTTGGACGAGACTGGACCATCGCGCTCGGTGGTGAGCAAACGCTGCACGCATTGCTTCATAATGCGCACCGATTGGCGCATCTCTTCCATGCGGATCACTTGGCGGTCGTAATTGTCGCCGTGACGTCCCACAGGAATATCGAACTCAAGCTCTTCATAGCATTCATAAGGCTGCGACTTGCGCAAATCCCAGGCTGCGCCCGAACCGCGCACCATGACGCCAGAGAAGCCCCACTTCCAACATTCTTCCAGCGTTACGACGCCGATATCGACGTTGCGTTGCTTAAAGATGCGGTTGTCGAGGAACAAAGCTTCCAAATCGTCGCAGACTTTGAGGAATGGATCACACCATGCGCCAATGTCTTCAATGAGCTTGTGCGAGCAATCGCTGTGCACGCCGCCGGGGCGGAAATAATTGGCATGCATACGAGCGCCAGATGCGCGCTCATAAAACACCATCAGCTTTTCACGCTCTTCAAAGCCCCACAGCGGCGGAGTGAGCGCGCCCACGTCCATAGCCTGCGTGGTGAGGTTAAGGATATGCGACAGAATACGACCAATTTCGGAATACAGCACACGAATGAGCTGGCCGCGCTTTGGCACATCAATGCCCAGCATTTTCTCAATGGCCAGACAGAACGCATGTTCCTGATTCATCGGTGCGACGTAATCGAGGCGATCGAAATACGGCACGTTCTGCATATAGGTGCGCGCTTCCATCAGCTTTTCGGTGCCGCGATGCAGCAGGCCGATATGCGGATCTACGCGTTCAACCACTTCACCATCGAGCTCAAGCACAAGGCGCAACACGCCGTGGGCCGCTGGATGCTGCGGGCCGAAGTTGATGGAAAAATTACGGACAGAATGTTCGGTCATGTTGTTTCCGATCAGCCCTGCTTCGCTTTCTCATCGCCGGGAATAACGTAGTTGGGGTTACCCTCCCACGGCGATAGAAAGTCAAAATTACGATATTCTTGATTGAGCCGAACGGGCTCATAGACAACGCGCTTTTGCTCGTCGTCATAGCGAACTTCCACAAAGCCCGTCATCGGGAAATCTTTGCGCAATGGATGCCCTTCAAAGCCGTAATCGGTGAGGATACGACGCAGATCGGGATGGCCAGAGAAGACGATGCCCAACAGATCATAGGCTTCGCGCTCAAACCAATTGGCAGCTGGGAAGATGTTATGCGCGGACGCAATCGGTTCCCACTCGGCCACCATCGCTTTGACGCGAATGCGGGTGTTATGTTTTGGCGAAAGCAGATGGTAAACGACGTCAAACCGCTTCTCGCGCGCTGGATAATCAACGCCGCAAATATCAATGAAGCTGTAGAACAAACAGGCTGGATCATCGCGCAGGAACGTCAGCACATCTAGGATGCGTGACGCTTCGACACAAACGGTCAGCTCGTCATAAGCGATATGCGTTTCAGTCACAGCGCCCGGAAGGGCCGCTGAAAGTGTCTCGCCGATATCTTTCAGAATTGCGGTCATCTCGCCTGCCAAATTCTAGCGTTCAATCGTGCCGGTGCGGCGGATCTTCTTTTGCAAAAGAAGCACGCCGTACAGCAGCGCTTCTGCGGACGGAGGGCATCCGGGGACATAAATGTCAACGGGCACAATCCGATCACAGCCGCGCACGACGGAATAGGAATAATGATAATAGCCACCGCCGTTAGCGCATGAGCCCATCGAGATGACATAGCGTGGCTCTGGCATCTGGTCGTAGACCTTGCGCAAAGCCGGGGCCATCTTGTTGGTCAGCGTACCAGCCACAATCATCACATCCGACTGGCGTGGGCTGGCGCGCGGTGCAAAGCCAAAGCGCTCAACGTCATAGCGCGGCATCGACAATTGCATCATCTCAACGGCGCAGCAGGCCAGACCAAAGGTCATCCACATCAGCGAACCCGTGCGGGCCCAATTGAGGAGATCATCGGTCGAGGTGACAATGAAGCCCTTATCAGCGAGCTGGTCGTTGATGGACATAAAGAACGGATCAGTCGAACCCACAGGCTTGCCCGTGGTCGGGTCCACCAAGCCACGCGGGGCTGGCGTTGTGAGCGTTTGATGAGCGGGGGTTAATCCCATTCCAAGGCTCCCTTTTTCCATTCATAGACGAAGCCAATGGTCAGCACGCCAAGGAACACCATCATGGACCAGAAACCAAATACGCCCACTTCTTTGAACGATACCGCCCAAGGAAACAGAAACGCGACTTCCAAATCGAAGATGATGAACAGCAGGGAGACCAGATAGAAGCGCACATCGAACTTCATGCGCGCATCATCGAAGGCATTGAAGCCACACTCATAGGCCGACAGTTTTTCCGTGTCTGGCGCCTTAAAGGCGAGCAAAAACGGGGCGATAAGAAGCGCGCCCGCAATCAGGCCGGAAACGGCCATAAACACGACAAGTGGCAGATATTGCTCAAGAAGGCCCGACATGGAACTCCCGTATCGTTGATCCGGAGGTTCAGAAATGGAAATTTAAGGCACCGGATAAGCCCAATTCCAACTCAGCGCAGCAGTATCGCAGCGCACCAACACACGCAAGATGCTTGAGCGCTTGTGCCGCTGTTTCTCTCTTCAACCTTAGAACATTCCACAGGCTCGGGTCAGGCTCAGGCTCTTAAATGAGCCCAAAACGTCCCGCGACAATCCCTGTAAAAGCCCCAAACGCTAATATCCACAATGGGTTACGCTGACTCAGCACCACATACGCCGCCCCCAGCCCAGATAACGCAAAGGCAAGGGTCGTCTCATCGGCCGCACGCGCCGTCACCACACCACTCGAGAGCAACAGGCCCACCACAACGGGGGGAATCGCTCCTTTGAGGTAAGGATACCAAGACGCCTTGGCAACACGCTCCATCAGCCGACCAACGATGAAGGCCAGAATGCTGGAGGGCACAATGGCCCCGGCGGTGGCGGCCAAAAGCCCTAGAAGCCCAGCCAACCGCCAGCCAATCAGGCTGATGATCAACAAATTGGGCCCCGGCGCTGTCTGCGACAGGGCAAAAAGCTTGGCAAATTCAGCGTCCGTCACCCAATGGTGGTTTTCCACCACAACGCGATGCAGCTCGGGAATCATGCCGGGTGCGCCACCCACTGCCAGAAACGACAGCGAGGCGAAGGCTATGAGGATTTCAAGGACCAGATCGCCGTTCATCGTCTGCGCTCCCACCAGACAACACCCAGCGAAATAGGGATCATAGTCAGAAGAATCAGCACGAGCGGGAAGCGCGCGACGGCCAGCGCCAAGAAGGCGACCAGAACGACACCAATCTTGGGCCAAGACAGCTTAAGCGCCCGGCCCATCTTAATCGCTGTGCCGATCACCAGACCAGAAGCCGCCGCAGCCGCCCCCATAGTGGCAGAGCGCACATCCTCTAAATGGGCGTAATGGTCATAGACCGTTGTGATGGCGAGCAGAATGATGAGCGGCATCAGCATCAGACCCAACAGAGCGATGCACGAACCGGCCGCGCCCTGAAAACGATCTCCCAGCATCACCGTCATATTAATGAGGTTGCCACCCGGCAAAACCTGACCAACGCCCAAAATATTTGCGTAGTCTTGCTCACTCAACCAGCGGCGACGCTCAACAATGACATGACGCGCAATGGCGGCCACACCACCAAAGCCCATGAGCCCAATCGACAAAAAGCCCAAGAACAACTCCTGCTTGGAGATGGTCTTGCGAGACTCCGATTGGGCATTGTTAGCTGTTGAACTCAAAAGCGCTCATCCGTGAAGGTCACCGACTCACCAATCATGGGTAAGTTCTTGACCCAAAATCGCAAAGAACCGCGCCCGGTGCAATGGTCGTCTTCAGCTTGGCCTGTGCATAGACGTCACCCCGGCCTTCCTTGACCCACATAACCTTAACCGCGCGGCTGGATACTGGATGACATCTTGCAACGAAAGTAAGCAGCGCAAAGATCACAATAAATGCATACGGCGCGTCTTCGCGCACAACGCAAGAAAAAGCGTCAAATTTGCTATCTAAACTATTCCTGAAAACCACAAAGCTGCGCGCCTGCAACGCCCATCTCACATAACAATCTTTGTAAATACGCGTGTTACGCGTTTGCGCGGCAGTCATGTCCTGCGCGCACAGCTGCTGGCATAGACTCTGCATTGCTGATCGCATCCCTCGCCTCACGGGAGATGGATGCAAGGGAAGGATGCAGGCGAAGGATGCAGGAGATGCACTTATGACTCATGCTGCCAAACTAATCCTTGAGAACGTCTCGATGGTGTTTGACACCAACGGACAAAACTTTACCGCGCTTGAGCCGGTGACGTTTGACGTGCCCAAAAATAAATTCATCAGCCTCATTGGCCCCTCGGGCTGCGGAAAAAGTACTATCTTCAACATCGTTGCAGGCTTGCAAGCCCCCACGACGGGCCGCGTCTTGATTGATGGTCGCGACTCGACCGGTATGATTGGGCAAGTCGGTTATATGTTGCAAAAAGATTTGCTGCTGCCGTGGCGCACTGTGCTCGATAACATTTGTTTGGGCATGGAAATTCGCGGCATACCGATGGCAGAAGCGCGCCAACGCGCAGCGCCCTTAATGCAACGCTATGGTCTGGGCGGCTTTGAAAAATCCTATCCCTCCTCACTCTCTGGCGGCATGAAACAACGCGCCGCCCTTTTGCGCACGCTGCTTATCGACAATGATGTTGTGCTGCTGGACGAGCCCTTTGGCGCTCTGGATGCCCAAACAAAAGCCCATATGCAGGAATGGCTTTTGGAATTGTTCACCGACTTTGGCCGCACCGTTGTCTTCGTCACGCATGATGTCGAAGAGGCGGTGTTTTTGTCCGATGACATTTATGTGATGGCAAGCCGCCCCGGCCGCATCATCGAAAAATTGCCCATTGATCTGCCTCGTCCACGTGAGCGCGCTGTCACCAGCACACCGCGCTTTGTGGCGATGAAAAAATACTGCCTCGACCTTCTCCATATCGCTGCAAAAGATATCGAAGCTGAGGCCGCCTAGCGACAACATAGGATGACAATCCACATGAGTGCGAAAACCTCTTCACTCAATTTTGCAAAATCCCTCGGGATATTTGGCAAAAAAATCCCAAGCGCTCCGCGGGCCACCACAATGCAGCCACGACGCCTCCCCGTGCAACGCATCTGGCCCACATGGGCCATCGTCCTCTTTCAATTCGCGCTGTTTGGCTCCGTGCTTGCATTTTGGGAAATCGGCGCACGCCTCAAATGGATTGATGTGTTCTTCTGGTCCTCACCGCTCGCCATCTACAAAATGGGCATTATCTTTTTCACCGAAGGCACCGCTTACGTCGATATCGCCTTTACGTTTCGTTCAACTTTGATGGGCTTTTTTCTGGGCACAACCGCTGGCG
>CAIUDK010000274.1 GCA_903897875.1 uncultured Hyphomicrobiales bacterium | reverse complement strand
GTGAAGCTCTGCGAGCAAGGCGCTATCAACGCTCCAGCCCTGAACTTCTAGTTCCCGGATCGGCGCTTCGCTTGTCCGGGATGACAATGGAGGGTGATGTTCCCTCCGTCTTTGCTAACCTAACGCCCCGCGCTTGGCCTCGCCTCGGCAGCGGTCGGAGCAATATTTCACCTCATCCCAGACCTTTTCCCATTTCTTGCGCCATGTGAATGGGCGCTGGCAGTGGGCGCAGGGTTTTTCGGGTAGGTCGGATTTGCGGCGCATTTTGGCCATGGGTCTCGCCTTTTGCTGGAACTGCGCCATATGTCTGCTATGGCGTTTACGCACTCTTTTATTCGTTGGATCCTTTTATGACCGTGTTGCGAGTTGTTCTGGGCGATCAGCTCACGCGTGATGTTGCGAGCCTTCAGGGCTTGGATGTTGCGCGTGATGTTGTGTTTATGGCCGAGGTTAAGGGCGAGGGCACTTATGTGGCCCATCATAAGCAGAAGATCGTGCTTGTGCTCTCAGCCATGCGCCATTTTGCGCAAGATTTATTGGGCGAGGGCGTGCGCGTGGATTATGTGCAGCTCGATGCTGCGGGCAATTCTGGCACGCTGGCTGGCGAGATTGCGCGTGCGGTCAAGCGTGTGTCGGCGACCCGTGTGGTGTGCACGTATCCGGGCGAATGGCGCGTGTTGGAGATGATGCGCACGCTGCAAGATGAACTTGGTGTGCCCGTTGAGATTTTGGAAGATGATCGTTTTATCGCAAGCCGTGCTGATTTTGCGCGTTGGGCAGGAGATAAAAAATCTCTGCGGATGGAATATTTTTATCGCGAGATGCGGCGCTCCACTGACATTTTGATGGACAAGGATGAGCCCGTTGGTGGCGCTTGGAATTTCGATCAAGAGAACCGCAAACCCATGCCAGCCTCGGTGCGCCCGCCCGATGTCGAGCGCTTTGCGCCTGATGCGATGACGCGTGATGTGATTGCTTTGGTGGAGCGTGTGTTTGCCTCGCATATGGGCGCGCTGGATCGCTTTGGTTGGGCTGTGACGCGCGCCGATGCTTTGCGCGCGTTGGATGATTTTATCACGCATCGTTTGGCGAATTTTGGTGATTATCAGGATGCGATGAAAGCGGGCACCGCCTTTATGCATCACTCAATCTTAGCGCCCTATTTGAACATTGGTTTGTTGGACCCACGCGAAGTCTGTCGTGCGGCCGAAGTGGCATTTAAGCGCGGGCTCGCGCCGCTCAATTGTGTCGAAGGATTCATTCGGCAGATTTTGGGTTGGCGCGAATATGTGCGCGGTATTTATTGGCATTTCATGCCCAAATATGCCGACAGCAATTTTCTCGAAGCGTCGCGTCCTTTGCCCGATTTTTATTGGACCGGCGAGACCAAGATGCATTGCATGGGGTGCGTGATTGATGACACGCGCCGTCACGCCTATTCGCACCACATTCAGCGTCTGATGATTACGGGCAATTTTGCACTGCTGGCGGGGCTTGAGCCCAAGGCGGTCGAGGCATGGTATTTGGCGGTTTATGCCGATGCGTTTGAATGGGTGGAATTGCCCAACACACATGGCATGGCGTTGTTTGCCGATGGCGGCGTGTTGGCGTCAAAACCCTATGCGGCGTCTGGTGCCTACATTGATCGCATGAGCAATTTTTGCAAAGGCTGCGATTATGATCCCAAGATCAAATTGGGCGAGGGCGCATGTCCGTTTAATTATTTGTATTGGAATTTTTTGATTGAGAATGAAGGCGCGTTGAAACGCAATCCACGCATGGGGATGCCGTATAAAACTTTGTCGAATATGACGCCTGAGCGCAGGGCTGAGATTGTTGAACAATCGAGCGTATTTTTGGATGGGTTGGTGGGCTAGAGTTTTATGCGTGGGTCTGGATCCCGGATCTGCGCTTCGCTTGTCCGGGAAGACATTGTGGGTGACTAGCTGGCGTCGTCGCATTCGACAACGCCAGCATTGAAGCCGCTGCCTAAATCCCCATCTCCTGAAACACTTCTTGTGCTTCTTTGAAGGCGTGATTGGCTGAGGGTACGCCCGCGTAGATGGCGCATTGCATAATCACTTCTTCAATGTCCTTTTTCGTTAGGCCATTGTTGAAGGCGGCGCGCACGTGGAGGCGAAATTCGTCCCAGTGGCGCAGCGCGATTGTGACCGACAAAACGATGAATGAGCGCGTCTTGCGATCAAGGCCAGGCCGCTGCCAGATGTCACCCCACGCCGTGCGCGTGATGAAGTCCACCCAGTCCTTGTTGAACTCATTCACCTTGGTGTCTGAGCGATCTACATGGGCATCGCCCAAAACTTCACGGCGGGTTTTGTTGCCGTTTTCAAAGCGGGTTTTGTCGTCCATCAGCGGCTCCTCTTCTTTGTGGTCTTGCGCTTAGCTGGTGCTTTGACACTCTTGCGCGCAACGATCTTTTTCACAGTCTTTTTAGCCGTCTTTTTAGGCGCGGCCTTTTTAGCGGCTGGCTTCTTGGCTGCGATTTTCTTTTTCACAACAGGCTTTTTGGCTGGTGCTTTAACGTTCTTCTTCACAACCTTCTTAGCAGCAGTCTTCTTGACCACAGGCTTCTTAGCTACTGGCTTCT
>CAIUDK010000273.1 GCA_903897875.1 uncultured Hyphomicrobiales bacterium | reverse complement strand
TGCTTTCAGAGCTGTTGGCAAATCGCCAGCCAAGCGACGCTCGAATTCAGCACGCACACCAGCGTCAAGCTTGGACAATTGGGCCGTCCAAGCCTCATGCGCAGCCTTGCCGCGTGAGCCGGCCTGGCGCCAAGCAGCCAAAATATCTTCTGGAATAACAAAAGGTTCTGATGTCCAGCCGAGCGCCTTGCGGGTGCCGGTGATCTCGTCCGCACCCAAAGGCTCGCCATGGGACTTGGATGTGCCAGCACGCGTTGGCGCGCCGTAACCAATGGTGGTCTTGCAGCCGATATAGGTTGGACGATCAGACGCTTTGGCATCCATCAAAGCCTTGTAGATGGCTTCAGGATCATGACCGTCGATGCGCACAGCATTCCAGCCAGACGCCTCAAAACGCTTCACCTGATCAGTCGAACAGGCCACCGACAGCGGGCCATCGATCGAAATATTGTTGTCATCATGCAGCACAATCATACGGTTGAGCTTCAAATGGCCAGCAATCGAGATCGCCTCATGCGACATGCCTTCCATCAGATCGCCATCGGAGGCGAGCACGAAGGTGTGATGGTCAACCACATTGCCAAACTCAGCGTTCAGCATGCGCTCAGCCAAGGCAAAGCCCACCGCAGTGGAAATGCCCTGACCTAGCGGGCCGGTGGTCATCTCAACACCCTTGGTGTGATGCAGCTCAGGATGGCCCGGTGTGAGGGCACCCATTTGGCGGAAATTCTTGATCTGGTCGATGGTCATCTCACGCTCGCCGGTCAAATAGAGCAGCGCGTAGAGGAGCATAGAGCCATGGCCCGCCGACAGGATAAAGCGGTCGCGATTGGCCCAATTGGTGTCGTTGATGTCGTATTTTAGCACGCGAGTGAACAAAACCGTCGCAATATCAGCGGCGCCCATCGGCAGACCCGGATGGCCTGATTTTGCCTTTTCCACAGCGTCCATGGCGAGGGCGCGGATGGCATTGGCCATGGATTGATGGGTAATAGTCATGAGATCGGATCCACTCTGGGCCCCAAGCCGGGCAAAATAATGCGGTTTGGGTTGATAACACCTCACTTTCCCCTGTCAACGCAACGTCGCAGCTCGATCCCCAGCAAATGCTTGCCCAAGCTCATAATGTTGGACCATTCGCCCTATATTGTTGTGGGGAGAGGCCAGAGTATGTGTTGACGACCCCGAGTATGCGTTGACGAACAAGGTGTTGTTGGCCCTAATAGAGGACTGGAGAGGCCACAAATGAATCTGCCCCCTGCTGTTGATGGTGCGCTGCGGCGCCTATCTGCCGCGCTTGATCTCCTCGACGCCACCGCTGAACGGCGGGCGAAGACGGATTTATCGCGCTCTGATTTGCAAGAAGAATTGGCCGTCATGCAGGACGATCGCGCCCGGCTGGCTGTCGAGCTGGATGGGGCTTTGACCCAAACCCGCAGTCTTCAAAACGCCCATACAGAGGTCGCCCGGCGGCTGGATCGGGCCACAGTCACCATTCGCTCGATCTTAGGCGAGCCTGACCCTGAAGGGGACGAATGATGGCTCAGGTTGCAGTCACAATCGCAGGTCGTGTCTACCGCATGGCCTGTGACGAGGGCGAAGAAGGCCACCTCGAACAGCTGGCCGCCAAGGTCGATCAGCAGATTGCCCAGATGCGTCAAAGCTTTGGCGAAATCGGCGACCAGCGCCTGACAGTCATGGCGGCCATCGCTTTGGCCGATGATCTGCAAGAGGCCAAGCGCAAATTGTCCTTGGTGGATGCAGAGATTCAATCTGTGCGCGAAACCGCCACGCAGGCCAATCAGCAGGCCGAGCAATGGAGCACGACGGTCGCCACCTATCTCGATCAGGCCGCCAGCCGAATCGAAACTCTGGCCCATAATCTCAACGGCTCGAAAAAATAGCGGCCAAAACATACCGCTAAGCCTCGCCCGACATGGGGCGACTTCAAGGCTAGACCTGCCATTTTATAGTCAAATCAAAGCTTTAGAAAATCCTGCCAGCCGCAAGGGCTGAGGTTCGGGAAAATCTGATGCTGTCACCAAAATTTGCGTCATCAGGCGCCACCCTTTCGCGCGTCTATACCTATGGCCCACCAGCCAAAACCCCAAAGCAGCGCCAAGCCATTGCTAAGTCGAAGCATTTTACGGCAACAGCCCTGCGCGCGGTCAGCGTAACCCTCGGCATCGGCGCTCTAGCGGCCTTCGCATTGACGACACAGGGCGAGGCGAGCTTCGTGCCCATAAGCTCCACCGCGAGCGCGCCAATTGGCTTCGCCACACGCACGGACACTCACCTGCACATCCCCATCGCCCTCGCCAATCTTCGCGCTTTTTCCAGCCTCGATCAGAGAGACGATGCGGACACGCCGATGGATGAAATGGTTGAGGAGCTCGACACGCTTGCCCGCGCCGCTACAACCTGGGCGCGTCGTTTGGCCGATCTGGGTTTTGATGGCGCAGACGGACCACAGAACCAAAAAACACCCGACACATCCCAGACCAAAACGGCTCTCTTAACCGGCCCCCAAAATTCACAAGCCGCGCAAAGTCTACAAGCCACGCAAAGTCTACAAGCCACGCAAGACCCAAATGAGCTGATCCCATTTGGCTCAGTTCGCGTTCGCCGCAATATTGTCGAGGCCATTGTCAAAGCCGCGCATGAGACTGGCATGGAGCCGTCTTTGATGATGGCGATTGCTGACAAGGAATCCAATTTTGCCACAGCCGTCCAAGCCCGAACCTCATCGGCCACAGGCATTTTTCAATTTATCGACTCGACATGGCTGCGTGTTGTTCGCGATTACGGCGACAAACATGGCATGGCGCAAGACGCCAAACTCATCAGCAATGACGACGTCGACCAAGCGAGCCGCAAGCGCATATTAGCTAAACGCAACAACCCCTATTTGGCTGCATTGATGGCAGGAGAAATGTTGCGTGAAGACAGAGAAAAAATCGGCGAAAAAATTGGTCGCACGCTCACTGTTGGCGAAACCTATCTGGCGCATTTTTTAGGTGCTGATGATGCGCAAAGATTCATTCACACCGTCGATAAAGAGCCGCGCTTTGCTGCCGCCAAATTATTGCCGCGCCCAGCACGCGCCAACCGACCCATTTTTTATGGCTCAGCCGGACGTCGTGGACAGGTGCTCTCAGTCGCCGCCGTTCATAGTAAATTTGAAGATATGATGGGCACCCGCGCTGACCGATATCGCAGTGTCGGAACCTTGGTTGGCATGACACAGCCAGCGCCGACTGAGACGAAATGGAGCGGGGATTAAAGGCAGAAGCGAGGGACAACACAAAGGCATCCCCCGTTATTCAACCCCCGCCCCCTATCCAAGCTCGCCCTTTCGGCCTAAATTGATATTGCGGTGCTGCGGGGTGCGTGTTGGATCTGTATTCCCGGGGCCTTAACGATCTCAAGGGAGCTGTCCCTGTTCAGGTCCGTGGACCTGAGCATATGGCGCCCACCTACTTTGTAGGTTCCCGGGATCGTAATCCCACGGCCTATGTGGCTCCGCACTTTTGTGTCTAGGTCTTTGATCTAGGTGTTTCCAGATTTCTGATCTGGCAGTTTTTACGGACAGTTTGACGATGACCCCACCCATCTCGAAGGCCGCGCTGCGTCAGGCGGCACTTGCGAGACGGGCCGCTTTGAGCCCTGAACAGCGCGAAAGCTTTGCGCATGATCTGGCCTTGCGGGGCGTTGAAATTGCCCGCCGCGCCATAGCCCATAAAGTTGCGCTCTACTGGCCCTTTGGTGATGAGGCCGATTGCAGCCAATTGGCCCATGCGCTCGACTATCATCAATTTGTCACGGCCCTACCCGTCGTCATCGGCGCTGGGCGGCCCTTGGTGTTTCGCAAATGGTCGTCACGCGATGCTCTGATCGAAGGCCCACATGGCATTTTGCAGCCAGCTGCGCGCCACCCAGAAGTGATTCCCGATCTGATCTTTGTGCCGCTCGTCGCCTTTGATCGGCGTGGCCATCGCCTAGGCTATGGCGCTGGCTATTATGACCGCACGCTGCAAGCGCTTGAGACCGTCAAGCCGCCCCTCACTGTGGGCATTGCCTTTGCCACGCAAGAAGAACCTGAGCTTCCCAATCAGGCGCATGATATGCGCCTTGATCTTGTGCTGACTGAGCGCGAGATTATCACCTGCACTGGATTTTAAACGATGCGTCTTCTTTTCATCGGGGACATTGTGGGGCGCGCTGGACGCGCTGCTGTTGTCGAACATCTGCCGCGCTTGCGCGATATGTGGAAGCTCGATTTTGTTGTCGTGAATGTTGAAAACGCAGCAGGTGGTTTTGGCATCACCGAATCCATCGCCGATGAAGTGTTACAGGCCGGCGCTGATTGCATGACTTTGGGCAATCACGCTTGGGATCAAAAAGAAGCCCTCGTCTTTATTGAGCGCCAGCCGCGCCTACTGCGCCCGGTCAATTTTCCACCCGGCACGCCGGGCCGTGGTGCCAATGTGTTTGAAGCGCGCAATGGTGCCAATGTTTTGGTGATGAATGTCATGGGCCGTATTTTTATGGACCCGTTGGATGATCCTTTTGCTGCCGTCGAGCGTGAACTGAGCGCGTGTCCGATTGGTGTTGGTTGCGATGCAGCTGTGATTGATATTCACGCCGAAACCACAAGCGAAAAATATGCGATGGGCCATTTTGTTGATGGCCGCGCCACCCTTGTTGTGGGCACGCACACACATGCGCCCACAGCCGACCATCACGTTTTGCAACATGGCACGGGCTATTTGTCAGATGCTGGCATGACGGGTGATTTTGATTCCGTGATCGGCATGGACAAGGACGAACCCTTGCGCCGTTTCACCCGCAAGATCAGCGGCGGACGTTTTGAGCCAGCCAACGGACCAGCCACTTTGTGCGGCGTTGCTGTTGATGTGAATGATGCGACGGGCCTCGCCAAACAAATTGCGCCTGTGCGCATTGGCGGCCGATTGAGCAAGGCTATGCCTGATTTTTGGTAGAGATCATTTGCCACATGCGGCAAAAAATGGTGGCGCAATTTCTCGCGCCACCAAAAAATTACTTCTTCTTGTAAGGTCCAAGTTCTTTCAAGGCGGCTTCAACGAATGAGCCATCAACAACCTCATCGGTTGTCACCTTGCCAGTCACGTCGCCCGTCTCTTTGAAGAAGGCGATGTCCTTGCGCAGACTCTCAACATTCAAACGACCATCGGGATCGCAGCCATGCATAATCATGCCGCGAATGGTGTCTTCGCTTTTGATGTTGGAATTCTTTGCAATGATCTTCACAAGCTCATCAGAACCGGGGCCTGTGAGGTGACCGTTTTGAAGCGCATCGTTGAAGTCACGCACAGCGTGGATATATGCCTTGATGAAACGCTTGGCCACTTCTGGACGACGCTCAGCAAAATCGCCACCAAACAAAATGGCGGCTGTCTGAGCGTTTGGATAGAAGGCATCATTGCCCATCAACTTAACCGCAGCACCCAATTTGATCAGGTTGCTAACAGTTGGCTCGGTTGAAATGGCGGCTGCAATCGCACCATTCTGAAAGGCTGGTGCATGTTGTGGAAAGCCCAAGAAGACT
>CAIUDK010000272.1 GCA_903897875.1 uncultured Hyphomicrobiales bacterium | reverse complement strand
TAATTGGCGAACTCTTCCATGAAGGAATAGTTGGGATGGTTTTTGACCTGAAGATCGAAGCCGCCGCGACCTGAGAAGGACGAGCCGTGGACGAGGAACAGAACAGGCTTGTTCTTGACGCCATCGGCCAATTGCTTGCGATAGATGTAGAGCTTCACATCACCTTTTTGGCCCCAATGGTCCTCGGTGACATATTTGCGCTTTTTCTCAGCTGCTTGGACAGCGCCAGCGCCAACCGTGGTGGCAGCTAGAACGACAGCCGAGGTTTTGAAAAAATCACGGCGGCCTGACGATTTAGGCTCAGTCATAGGAATCTCCCCCCATTTTGTTTAAGTTGGCGCAAGTTAAGCGCAAACATATCCGATTGAAAAGCGTTTTGCTGTGCGGGGCGCCTTGCCCGAACGCATCTTGGAGACTGGAATGGATCAGATCGAGCTGTCGAGCGGGGGAGATTTTGCGCGCATATCCCTGAAGGGCGGCGAGCTGATGGCCTGGTCTGTGGAGGGCACCGATCTTCTGTGGACGCCCGATAAGTTCCATTGGGACCGCACAGCCCCGCTGCTTTTTCCTGTGTGTGGTTGGACCAATAAGGGCCAAGTGCATGTTGGGGGCCATAAATATGAGCTGGGCGTGCATGGCTTTGCCGCTGATGAGCCCTTTGTGCTGGCCGACCGCGGCGAGGACTTTGTGCACTTGGTGCTACGCGACAATCCACGCACGCGGCGCGCTTATCCCTTCGCGTTCGAATTTGGTGTCACCTATCGGCTGCGCTCAGGGCGGCTGAGTGTGGAGCTGGATGTGACCAATACGGGCAAGGGGGCTATGCCCTATGCCTGTGGCCTGCATCCCGGCTTCAAATGGCCGCTTGCAGCGGGACTTGCAGGGGGAAAACAGGGCGGCAAGGACTATGGGCTCATTCGGTTTGATGAGGATGAATCGGACGAAGTGCCCAGAATTGCGCCCGGTGGGCTGTTTTCCAACCGCAAACGCACCGTACCCTTAGAGGGGCGTGTGCTGGCGCTAGAGCCCGCTTTGTTTAAGGCCGAGGCGCTGTGCTTTCTCGATACGCATAGCCATGGTTTTGCGTTGGAGGCGAATGGGCGGCGCTTGCGGATTGAGACGGAGAATCTGCCCCATTTTGTGGTCTGGACGCGCCCCGATGCGCCGTTTTTGTGCCTTGAGAATTGGAGCGGCTATGGCGACCCCGAGGGGTTTGAGGGGGATCTCTTCGCCAAGCCATCCATGATTATCCTACCACCGGGTGGGGTGGGGCATCATCGTTCTGTTTATAGATTTGGTTCAATGGACTGAAATTGTTGGCAGCACCGCGCGAGTCTGCGACAAGCAGCTCAGGTTTCTGGGGCGCAAGTTTCTGGGACGCAAGTTTTGGCGGGGCTACATCAATGACTAATCAGGCACAGGCAATTCGGGCGTCAGAGTTTGGCGCGCTTCTCATTGATGGCAAGATGATCGCCGCGGATGTGATCCAAGAGGTCGCCGCTGGCGCGGCCGAGTTGATTAAAGCAGGCACGCGCCCCGGTCTGGCCGTTGTGCTGGTGGGCGAAAATCCAGCGAGCCAAGTTTATGTGCGCTCCAAGGGCAAATCTGCTGAGGCGTGCGGCTTTCATTCCGTGCAGCACACAATGCCAACCACCATCACCGAGGATGCATTGGTGGCTTTGATTGAACAGCTCAATGCTGATCCAGCCATCCATGGCATTTTGGTGCAATTGCCTTTGCCCGATCATATCAATGCCACGCGCGTGCTTGAAACGATTGTGCCGCAAAAAGACGTTGATGGATTTCACCCGATCAATGCCGGGCTTCTTGCCATTGGCGATGCTGCGCGCGCGCTTGTGCCTTGCACGCCTGCGGGCTCGATGATCTTGCTGGAGCGCGCGGCCAAAGTGTTGGGCCTGAAATTGGCTGGCATGAATGCCGTAGTGGTGGGGCGCTCAAACATTGTTGGCAAGCCAATGGCGCAATTGTTGTTGGCGCAAAGCTGCACTGTCACCATCGCCCATTCGCGCACACGCGATTTGGCTGAGGTTGTTGGTCGTGCGGATATTGTTGTGGCCGCAGTGGGTCGCCCTGAGATGGTGCTGGGCGAGTGGATCAAGCCGGGCGCTTTGGTGATTGATGTTGGCATCAACCGCGTGTCAGCGCCGGGCCTTGATGTTAAGGGCCAACCTAAGACGCGTCTGGTGGGTGATGTGGCGTTTGAAAGTGCTGTGCGTCGTGCAGCCGCCATTACGCCAGTGCCGGGCGGCGTGGGGCCGATGACGATTGCGATGTTGATGTCCAACACATTGCGCGCTGCGCGTCGCAGCGTTGGTCTCTAAGGTCTAACGCAGCAAACTTCTTGGATCGAACACAAGCTGCGGATCATGCCACGGGCCTTTGATCTGCATGGTGAGTTTGGGACCATCAGGATTGGCTGATTTGGCTTGCTGTGCGGTGACGGTCATCGCCAGCCTGCGCTCAGACGCATTTGCATTGCCAGACATAGCAAATTCAACACCGGGGCCGTTGAGTGTGCCTTGTTGAATTTGAGCAATGCCATTGGCAATTTCCATATTCAACACAATGGCATCAAAGCTTGTGCGGCCGGTGCGGAAGTCTGACAAAGCCAACAGCGGGCGGCGCTCCATGCGGCGCAAAGCTTGTTCAATATCAATGCCGCTAATATCGCCGTTCAGCATGGAGAGATTGATCTGGCCTTGGGCCGATTGAACCCATTGCGACATGGTATTTCCAACGCCCATCAGCATGATGTCGCCAGTTGTTTGGCCGCTGATTTTTGGAAACAACGAATTGTTTGGAAACCGCAAAGCGTCGCTCAAAAAAGCTGCCGTATCGAGATTTGCGATCGTGGCGCTTGTGCGCACAGTGTAGCCAGAGGGGGCAGGCGTCATCAACAGGCGACCGCGCAACGTGCCATTATAGGCTTGTGCTTCGGCCAAGGAGATGTCGAGCCGCTCATTGGTGAGCAAGACAGAGAGGCCAGCGTCACGCAATTGCAGCGCCCCGAAGCGCAAGCGCGAGGCGGACAAGCGCAAATCAAGATCGCAGCCCAGCATGTCGCTGAGTTGGGGCAAGGAGGCGCGTGACCATTGTCCATCGGCGGTAACTGTCGCTGTCTCGTCCGTGTTGGTGGGGAAGGTGAGATCGTCGCTGGCGATTGTTGCGGTAAGCGATGGGCGCGCTTGCTGATTGGTATGAAGCGCAAGGCCGCCTTCAATTTTATTGGAGTCGATTGTGGCCGCCAAATCGCTGATCGACAAAGTGCGCGGGGTGATGTGCGCAATGCCAGTGAGCTGCTTCAAATCCAACGGGCCGGGCAGGGGCAGTGCCGCACCCACCATTTTGGCAACATCGCGCATCTGGATGGAATGGGCTTCGATATTGCCCTCATATTGAATTTTGGGGCCGGCGATGATCGTGCCCGTGCTGCTGATGCTGCCAGTGCCGGATGTGAGGCGAAAGGACAGTGGCGATGGGTTGTCATCGAACAGGCTGTCGGGATTCCCCAACCAGCCGGCAAAACTGAGCGGTTGATCGTGCCAGTCCAACGCGCCGCGAATGGCAGCGGGCTCGGCGATACTTGGCCAATCGAGGCGCAGGTTGAGGCCACGAAGCTGGGTGTCGAGGCCAAGCGAGGCGCTGCGCACATTCACGCGCCCATTGGTGAGCGACAAAACACCGAGCTTAAACTTGCCCGTCCGTTTGGGCTGGGATTTGAGGCTAGGGCCAATGTCTTCAAGGGGGCGGCGGTCAAGATCAACGGAAATGATCGGATCGGCCAGAGTGAGGGTGGCGACTTCAAAACGCCCACCCACGAGTGGCAGCAGGCGAATATTGCCACGCATAACGGGGGCTTCGATCAGCAAGCCTTCGCTCGCGTCACGAAACGATGCGGCCTCAAAGGTCACATGGGGGCGGGGCAGAAGGGCAAAGCTCAGACGGCCGTCATTGGAAGACGTCAGGCCCGTCATGTCGCGGATTTGGCTTGTTAGTTGGGCGCGGAGCTCTCCTTGTGAGAAGGTCCACGGGACCATGCCCAGCCCAGCCAGTGCGAGGGCGGCAAGAATAGCCAGCCCGATATGCGTCTTTTTCATCTGCCGCTGTATCCAGACTGTGCCGCAAAACCCAAGCAGCCTTATACCCTTAAGGCGCCTTAAGCGAAATAGCGCTGATGTTGGTCAGCTTTGCGGCCAAGCGTGGCTATGGCGCTATAATTTTGGCTTTAGCGAGGAAAAACTGGCGGTGGCGCTCAAATCGCGCTCGGGCGCGTTGGTTGACGCACGCTGGATATTGATAAGCTCTAGCAAGGTGTTCTGGGTGAGGCTCCGGGATTGATTGAGCGCCACAAAGTCACCCATCGCATGAGGTGCGCGTGACCTGCGCGATTCAAATACGACCATGCCCTTACTTGTCATAATAGCATCGCCCCTCCGTAGGGTCGCGTCATTGAGGATGGAGCGCGCGTGAGGTTCACCGCTCAAAAGTCCAAAGCAGGATGTCTCAATGTCTTCAACCGGGGTCAGATCAAGATCGCATGGTTTGGGCATGGTTTTCACAAATGCTGGCACTCCCACCAGCTCACCTGACGTGTTCAGATTCAGCGAAGCTCGCTTAGAACGTTCTATGCCCAGCTCTTGCTGAGTGACGGGCTTAAAATCGGACTCCTGATCTATCTCAGGTTTGAAGCGCGTAGCCACGTGATGCGTTTGCACGGGGCGGCGTGGGGCTGCGAGAGGCTGCAATGATGCAATCTGGAATGGCGCGCGCGCTGAGCGCTGACGTTGAGGCGCAGCGCGATGTTTGATGGTTGTTGGAGCCCAGACACGTGCACGCACAGGCGTGGGGACTTCAATCACGCCGGGCGCGTCGCGCTGGAGCAAGGGGCGAGGGCCGCGTGTGATGACGAGCGGCTGAAGCGACGCCACTTGGAACGTAGGAGTCACAGGACGAAATTGCCGCTGTGCTTGATTGGGGCGCGGGTTCGATCTGAAATAGGAATTAAGGAGTGGGATGAGACCGCGTGGGCGTTCGTATTGCAGGCGCGCATCTTGCGCCATGGCGGCGTCGCACGGAAGGCTGACGCCGAGTAACGCAACAGCACTCAACACACTTAAAAACAAAGGTGCTTTCGTGAAATGTTTATGGAGAGGAACTCCGACGCCAAACAACAACACTTACATGCTCGCTCAAATATAGTTAAAAAACAAATCAAGCTTGAAGCTCATTTAATATTTGTTTTTTCTTACATTTGCTGCCGCTTGGCAAAGAGATTCTCTGCATTCAAGCGACAGTTGCGAGTCATGGTTTCTTTTGGCGTCGTTAATGTTAATGCGAGCGCTGTATTGCTTATTCTGCTGGGCCAGAATGAACAACAGACGCAGTTGCTGGAAGATGTTCTGGTGCTCCTGCAATGGCAGGTGCCTCTTCTTCTTCAACATGCGTGCGTGCTGAGATGAAACTATCCACCTTATCAAGGTAGAAATACACAACCGGCGTGATGTAGAGCGTGAGCAATTGTGACAGGCAAAGTCCGCCCACAATCGCAATGCCCAATGGCTGACGAAGTTCTGCGCCAGCACCAGCACCAAGCGCAATAGGCAAGGCACCCAAAGCTGCAGCCAAAGTCGTCATGACGATGGGGCGGAAACGAATGACGGCCGCTTCACGAATAGCGGGCAGCGCGCTCACACCTTCTCGTCGTCGTTCAATCGCGAAATCGATCATCATGATCGCGTTCTTTTTCACGATACCAATCAAGAGCAAGATGCCGATGATCGCGATGACCGAGAGATCCATACCAAAGATTTGCAGCGCAATCAGCGCACCCAGACCAGCGGAGGGAAGACCGGCGAGAATGGTGAGAGGGTGGATATAGCTCTCATACAAAACGCCCAGCACGATGTAGATCGTGAGAAGGGCGGCGAGGATCAGAGGCACTTGGCCTTTTTGCGCGTCTTGGAACAGCGCAGCCGAGCCGGTGAAGCTGGTGCTAACGGAAGCTGGCAGGGCAATCTCTTGCTCGACCTTCTTGATGGCTTCCACGGCCTCGCCAATCGACACGCCGGGCGCTGTGTTGAACGACAGGGTGACAGCGGGTTGTTGCGACTGACGGTTGATCCAGAGCGGGCCAACCGAGCGGCGGATTGTGGCCACCTGATCGAGTGGGACGATGGGGGCAGAGGAAATACCCGACGAGGCCGCAGTGGTGGAGGCCGTGGTGGGCGTGCTGCCAGCCGCTGGTGCGCCCGGTGTCGAGGCGCGGATGAAGACGCGACCAAGTGCGGTCGGGTCATTTTGGAGGTCGTGGCTGGTTTGTAGAATGACCTGATAATCAGCCGATTGCGTGAAGATGGTTGAGATCTGACGCGTGCCGTAAGCGTTATAGAGCGCGGTACGGATCTGATCGGAGGTGAGGCCAAAGGCGGCCGCCTTTTCGCGATCAATATCAATGCGCAGTTCTGGATTGGTGATCTTGAGATCGCTGCTCACGTCGCGCAATTGCGGAAGCGCTTGCATGCGCTGCGCCATCTCTGGCGATTTATCATAGAGCGAGACCAGATCACCCGATTGCAGCGTGTATTGATAGGCAGCACGCGCGGCGCGGCCACCATTCAGATTGAGGTTTTGCAGTGGTTGGAACACAGCCGTCATGCCGGGCACAACACTCACTGCGCGACGCAGACGCACAATGATCTGATCCATCGCGCCACGTTCATTTTTCGGCTTGAGCGTGATCCAGACCTGTCCCTGATTGGTGCCGCCATTGCCGATGGCAGAACTGACATAATCAACGGCCGGATCTTTGGAGACGATGGCAACAATTTCTTTTTGACGCTGTGCCATGGCCTCAAAGCCAATGTCGGACGCGCCTTCCGTCGAGCCAATGATGAAGCTGGTGTCTTCAATTGGGAAGAAGCCCTTCGGAATCCAAGCAAACATCGCGATGGTCACGACGAAGGTGGCAAACGTCAGCATCACAACGGTGAAACGGAACCGCAGCACCACATCGAGGCTGCGCGCATAGCCGTTGATGACACCATTAATGACGCCATCCACCGCATTCCAGAACGCATTCTGCTTGGCATGGTGATCGACAGGCTTGAGCAAGCGGGCGCAGAGCATCGGCGTGAGCGTGAGGGACACAAAGCCCGACACAAGAATGGCGCAGGAAATCGTCACCGCAAATTCACGGAACACGCGCCCCACAATGCCGCCCATGAGCAGCACGGGAATGAACACAGCCACCAAGGAGAGGGTGATGGAGAGAATGGTATAGGCAATCTCTCGCGAGCCCCTGAGTGCCGCCTCAAACGGCCGCACGCCATTTTCGATATGGCGCATGATGTTTTCCAACATCACGATCGCGTCATCGACCACGAAGCCCACCGCCAGCGTGATGGCGAGAAGCGAGATGTTGTCGATGGAATAGCCAAACATATACATGAAGGCGCAGGTGCCAATCAGTGACACCGGCAGGGCCATCGCAGGAATCAGCGTGGCGACCATCGACTTCAAGAACAGGTAGATGACCAACACGACGAGCGCGATGGATAGCCCCAAGGTGAACTGGACGTCATCAACTGAGTCACGAATAGATTTAGAGCGGTCGTTCAATTCATAGGCGGTCACCGATGGTGGCAATTGCGCCTGATAGCCGGGCAGTTTGGCGCGGATGGCATCGACAACCTGAACCGTATTGGCATCTGATTGGCGGAAAATGGCCAAAAGAATACCGCGGTCGGCACCATACCAAGCGGCGATCTGATCGTTCTCGACGGAATCGTAAACATTGGCGACATCGCTCAACTTGATCGGCGCGCCATTGCGCCATGCGATGATGAGGGATTTGAAATCCTCAGCATGCTGCATGGCCTCAGAGGTCTTGAGCAGAAGGTTCTTGGCATCGCCACGCAACCCGCCCACAGGAGAGGATGAGTTGGCGGCAGCAACGGCGTTGCGGATGTCGTTGAGCGTCAGGCCACGGGCCGCAGCCGCATCAGGATCGGCATCCACGCGCACAGCAAATTTCTGCTGGCCAAAAATGGCCACTTGGGCGACGCCCGGAATCTGTGAAATCTGTTGGCTGAAAACCTGTTCAGCATAATCATTGGTGGCCGAGAGCGGCAGTGTTGCCGATGACAACACCAGCACGAGTACTGGCGAGTCAGCTGGGTTCACTTTGCGAAAGCTAGGCGGGGCGGGGAGC
>CAIUDK010000271.1 GCA_903897875.1 uncultured Hyphomicrobiales bacterium | reverse complement strand
TTCTTCAAGGCCAAGGACGATATTGAGCCAGATCCAGTGCGTGGCTTGGCTATGCGCAAGACCAACTTCATCCCTGACGTGATCAATTGCGAACTCCCGCTCGATAACCGCCGCTCAGTCGGCTATCGCCGTGTCGAGCCGTTCATGACCAACAACAGTTTCTACTACTGGATTGGGCAGCATGAGAATGGCCGCTACTCCAAAGGCCATGCGCATACGTCGGCTGCAGTTCTGATCTGCCTCAAGGGCAAGGGCTATACCTATAGCTGGCCAGAGCGTTGCGGTGAGACACCTTGGAAGGATGGCTTTGCCGATCAGGTCAATCGTCTGGATTACGAGCCTATCGGTCTTGTGACGGCCGCACCGGGTGGCGCGCGTTGGTATCACCAGCACTTTAGCGTTTCGAAAGAGGACTTCCGCCTGTCGGCATGGTTTGGCCCGCACAATCCCGGCCGCGATCCAGGCGCACCCGGCCAGAAGCATACCGATTACACCGCGATCGATGTGAACCAAGGCGGCACGGCCATTCCGTATTGGATGGAAGATCCCTACATCCGCGAAGAATACGAAGAGACATTGCGCCAGAACGATGTGAAATGCCGCATGGATCCAGATTGGTATAACAAGCCAGCCGATGCGGACACCAAAAAGACCGTCGTTTAAATCTTTGAAACAGGGCGAGGCTGAATGGCTTCGCCCTTTTTGCTTTTAACCACAGCGCGCATACAGCGCTGATAAAAATATGCGCTCAAAAATGCGCGAGAACGCGCCGCGACGCGTGAGGGAATTGCACCATGACTGAAGAAGCCGTTGGGGGACGTGTATTTTTTTCCAATATCAAACGCAGCCTTGAGGAAGAGGATGAAATCCGCCTCGTGAGCGTAGGCGTCGATATTGGCTCTTCCACATCACATCTGGTTTTTTCGCGTCTGGTGCTGGAGCGTTTGGACAATCGCTATGTCGTTGTTGAGCGCGAGATTGTGCATGAATCGGATGTCATGCTCACGCCCTATGCGGACGATAATTCGATTGATGCCAAAGCACTTGGCCGCTTTATCGATAAGCAATATGAACGCGCCGCCATTGATCCCTCCGCCATCGACACAGGCGCCTTAATTCTGACCGGCGTTGCCGTTCGTCGCAGCAATGCGCGCGCGATTGCTGATTTGTTTGCCGCACAAGCTGGCAAGTTTGTCTCTGTCAGTGCTGGCGATGGCTTGGAAACAACTCTGGCCGCCTTTGGCTCAGGCGCTGCCGCACGCTCCATTCGCGACAATGCGCGCGTGATGAATATCGACATTGGTGGCGGCACATCCAAGATTGGTGTGTGCGTGGCTGGCGAATTGGCCGACATGACTGCCATCGATATTGGCGCACGCGTTCTGGCCTTTGATGGTGAAGGACGTGTGGTGCGCATTGAAGAATCCGCACGCCGCTTTGCAGCTGAAGTGGGCTTGAGCCTTGAGCTTGGCCAAGTGCCAGATGAGGCTGCGCTCACCTTGATGCTTGAGCGCATGGCGGATCGTTTGTTTGAAACTCTCTCCGCACAGAAGCTCAGCGCAGAGACAGCGTCCCTGTTGCGCCTCGATGCGTTGCGCAATGAATGTGCGCCAGACATCATCACCTTTTCGGGTGGCGTGTCGGAATATATTTATGATCGTCAAAGCGGTGGCTTTGGTGATTTGGGCCCGCGCCTTGCCAAAGCCATTTTGTCCCGTGTGACCCCATGGGGCCCGCGCCTTGAACAGCCTGATGAAGGCATTCGCGCCACTGTGGTGGGCGCTTCGCAATATACGATTCAAGTCAGCGGCAGCACGATTTTTGTCAATCCAATGGATGCTTTGCCTTTGCGCAATGTGCCCGTAATCACGCCCGATCTGCCTTTGCAGGACGAAGTGCTCGATCAAGAGTTGATTGCCAAACAGGTGCGCGCAGCTTTGCGCAAATTTGATTTGCATGAGGGTGAACAGGCTGTGGCGCTTTGCTATCGCTGGGGCGGCTCTGCAACGTTCCGTCGCCTTGATGATTTTTGCAAAGGTGTTGCCAAAGGTCTTGAGAACCATTTGAAAAATGGCTTCCCGCTGATCCTTGTGGGCGATGGCGATATTGGTGGACTCGTTGGCATCCATGCGATGGAAGAAGCCAAAATTGCCCAGATCGTTGTCTCAGTCGATGGCATTGCGCTCAAAGAATTCGACTTCATCGACATCGGTGCCATGTTAGAAACATCGGGTGCTGTTCCTGTGGTGATCAAATCTCTTGTGTTCCCCACATCAACTGCACTCGGCCGTGTGGAATAACGAGACCCTTGATGAATGAACTCACTGCGGGTGCGGCATCACACCAACCCTATCCCGTGCTCACGCCATATGAATCGGGCATGCTCGACGTTGGCGATGGGCATGAGATTTATTGGGAAGTGTGCGGCAATCCGCAGGGGCGACCTGCCCTGTTTGTGCATGGTGGGCCCGGTGGCGGATGTTCACCCGAACATCGCCGTCTGTTTGATCCAAGCATTTATCGCATCATTCTCTTCGATCAACGCGGCTGCGGTCGTTCGCGCCCCACGGCTTTATTGACCGCCAATACAACACAGCATTTGCTGGCTGATATGGAACGTCTGCGCGTGATGCTGGGCGTCGAACGTTGGCTTTTGTTGGGCGGTTCATGGGGCGCAACTTTGGCGCTGCTCTACGCCCAGACTTATCCGCAGCATGTCAGTGCAATGGTGTTGCGCGGTGTGTTTACGGCCCGCTTGAGTGAGGTCAATTGGCTCTATCAACATGGCGCCAGCGTCTTGTTTCCTGAAGGGTGGGAGAAGTTCATCGCACCCATTCCAGAGGCTGAGCGCAACACTATGGTGGCCGCCTATCACAAGCGCCTCACCTGCGGCGATCTGCCCCAAGAGATGGAGGCCGCGCGCACTTGGTGCAATTGGGAAGCGGAATTGATGACGCTGCTGCCACGCAATCGCGGCGGCATGACTTCAGTTTTCAGCCCGCACACGCGCGCGCTGGCGCAAATTGAAGCGCATTATTTCATTCATGATAGTTTTATTGGTGAAGGGCAGATTCTGAATAACGTTCATCTGCTGGACACGATTCCCGCCATCATCGTGCAAGGCCGCTATGATGTGGTGACGCCACCAACCACCGCCTATGCATTACACCGTGCTTGGCCAAACTCACGTTTGGATATTGTGCCTGATGCAGGCCATGCGACGGGCGAGCCCGGCACAACGCGCCGCTTGATTGCCGCCACTGATGAACTAGCAATCAGAGCGCAGTGGAGCCGAGCCTAGCGGCTCGACTGCTTGATGGTTGAAGACGCCGAGCCTAGCGGCTCGACTGCTTGATGGTTGAAGACGCCGAGCCTAGCGGCTCGACT
>CAIUDK010000270.1 GCA_903897875.1 uncultured Hyphomicrobiales bacterium | reverse complement strand
GGCGAAGGCTTTCGCATGGTTGTCACCAGCAATGCTGGCCGTTTGCTTGAGGCCGACGGTCGTGCAGTTGGTGCTTACGCTGTTTTGCGCTTGCGCGATGTGATGGGTGACCGGTTAGAACTTACGCGTCTGCGTGAGCGTCATTCCAAATCTGTTGGCGAATTGGATTCGTTGCGCAATCTTTTGGAGGTTGTGCCAAGCCCGGTTTGGACGCGCGATCACGATGGTCGCCTCACTTGGGCCAATGCGGCCTTTGTGAGTGCAGTTGAAGCCAGCGATCAGCAAGACGTGCTCAACCGTGAACTTGAATTGCTGGATCGGCCCATTCGCGATGTCTTGAGCGAGGCGCGCGGTACGGGCCAAGTCTGGCGTGGTCGTGTGCAAGCGGTTGTGGCCAGCGAACGTCATATGATGGAAGTCTATGACACGCCCACAATGGCTGGGTCGGCCGGCATTGCCTATAATCTGTCAGAGCTTGAAGCCGTGCGTGGCGATCTGGGCCGCCAGATGGAAGCGCATACGCGCACCTTGGATCAGCTATCGACAGCCGTTGCGATTTTTGATCGTAACAAGCGCCTCGTATTTTATAACACCGCCTATCGTCAGCTCTGGTCGCAAGACGCATCTTTTCTGGATCAAAAGCCAACCGATTCCGAAGTGCTTGATCGTCTGCGGGCCGAGCGTCGCTTGCCCGAGCAGGCAGATTTTCGCGCATGGAAAGCTGGCCTCTTGGCGGCCTACACGTCGGTGGATACGACCGAACATGTTTGGTATTTGCCTGATGGTCGCACGCTTCGAAACGTCATCAGTCCCAATCCGCAAGGTGGCGTGACCTATCTGTTTGATGATGTCACCGAACGTTTCCATCTTGAATCGCGCTACAACGCCAGCATTCGCGTACAAAGCGAAACACTCGACACTTTGCGCGAAGGCGTTGCGGTGTTTGGCAGCGATGGCAAGTTGAAATTGCACAATCCGGCTTTCGCCAAACTCTGGGCGCTCGATAGCGCGCAATTGGCCACCAAGCCGCATATTGATGATGTCACCAAAGTCTGCGCAAAACTCCACGAAGATCCTGCTTGCCTCAAAGATTTGCGCGGCATTGTTGTGGGCCTTCAGGATGCGCGCACGGGATTTGAGCAGCGACTCACACTCAATGATGGCCGCGTGCTCGATTGCGCAGCCTCACCGCTGCCAGATGGCGCAACATTGCTCACCTTCACGGATGTTTCAGCCGGCGTGAATGTTGAGCGTGCCTTGAAAGAGCGCAACCAAGCTTTGTTGGACGCAGAACAATTGCGCAATGATTTCGTCCATCATGTGTCCTATGAATTGCGCTCGCCCCTGACCAATATCATCGGATTTATTCAGCTTTTGGGCGGCGGATCGATTGGGCCGCTCAATGATCGCCAGCATGAATATGTTGGCTATGTGATGAAGTCTTCATCGGCCTTGCTGGCCATCATCAATGACATTCTCGATCTGGCCACAATCGACAATGACGCGCTCACTCTTGAGCCAGATAATATCGACATTTCTGAGACCATTGCTGCGGCTGCTGAAGGCGTGCAAGACCGATTGATGGAATCTTCCATCCACCTTCAGATTGTTGCTCTGTCGGAAATTGGCACATTCCGCGCTGATAAAAAGCGCATTCGCCAAGTCTTGTATAATCTCTTGGCCAATGCGGTTGGCTTTTCGGCACCGGGGCAGACCGTCACACTTGCGGCACTTCGTCGTGGCAGTGACATTGTCTTTAAGGTCACCGATCAGGGCCGGGGTATTCCGCTTGAAATTATCGATCAAGTGTTCGATCGTTTCCAAACGCACACAGTGGGCTCCCGCCATCGCGGTGTAGGCTTGGGTCTTTCGATCGTGCGGGCTCTTGTCGAACTGCATGGTGGTCAAGTACAGATTCAGTCTGCACCGGGTGAGGGAACAACTGTCACCTGTATCTTCCCAGCTGAGGGTATGATCCAATCGGTTGCAGCTGAAGTCGCGTAGAAACAAGAGTGATATAAATGACTGACACAAATGATTGATATGGGGCAATCACTCAAGTGGCGGATTGAATTGGCTGATGAAAAAGCAACACATGCTTTTGCTCAGGACATAGCCAGCTATGTGCAAGCCGGTGATCTCGTCACTTTGTCAGGCGATCTTGGTGCAGGTAAAACCACATTGGCGCGCGCTCTCATTCGCGTACTTGTGGGTGACGAGACGCTCGAAGTTCCAAGCCCGACTTTTACACTCATACAGATATATGAAGCGGCGTTTCCAATTGTCCATGCCGATCTCTATCGCATCAACAATCCCGATGAATTAGAGCAGCTGGGATGGGATGAGGCCGCTGAAGGCGCGCTCGTTCTTGTTGAATGGGCCGAGCGTGCTGGCGATCAATTGCCGTTTGATCGGCTTGATCTGGCCTTTCATTTAGACGCAACACGCGATGCGCAATTTCGCACGGTCACCATGACGGCCTATGGCACAATGGTGGAACGTGTGAAGCGTGCGCGCTCGCTTAGCGATCTCTTGGCACGTGCTGGCTGGCAGGATGCTGAGCGCCACTTTATGCAAGGCGATGCGTCAACGCGCGCTTATGAACGTCTCATCAAGCCTGATGGTCAGCGCGCCGTGTTGATGATTTCACCGCCACGTCCTGATGGTCCGCCAGTGCGACAGGGCAAGCCCTATAGCGCCATTGCGCGCCTTGCCGAAAACATGGGCGCTTTCATCGCCGTTGATCGTGAATTGGAGAGACAGGGTCTGTCTGTTCCCAAAATTTATGCCTGCGATCTGGATTATGGTTTGGCGGTGCTTGAAGATCTTGGCGCTGATGTTTTTGTAGATGAGCAGGGCCCAATTGCGGATCGATACGCCGAAGCGGTCGCTTTGCTTGCTGATCTGCATGGCAAAACAATTCCCAAAAGCGTGCCATTGGAATCGTCCACTTACGATATTCCGCCCTATGACATCGATGCATTGATGATTGAGGTGGAGCTGCTGACCGAATGGTATGTGCCCCATATCGCAAAAGTGGATCTATCGTCTGCTGCGCGCGCGACATTCTCAAATCTATGGCGCACGCTTTTGGAGCCAATTGCGCATGGGCCTGCCAGTTGGACCTTGCGTGATTATCATTCGCCCAATCTGATCTGGTTGGCGGACCGCGAAGGCCTCAACCGCGTTGGTGTTTTGGATTTCCAAGACTGTGTTCTGGGTCATCCCGCCTATGATGTTGCGTCCCTCTTGCAAGATGCGCGTGTGACAGTGTCGGACGAGTTGGAGCTGCGGCTGCTCACCCATTATGCGCGCGCGCGTCGTGCCGCTCTGCCTGATTTTAATATGGCGAAATTTGCTGAAGCCTATGCGCTTTTTGCCGCGCAGCGTGCAACTAAAATTCTGGGCATTTTTGCGCGTCTCGATAAGCGCGATCAAAAACCGCATTATTTGGCGCATTTGCCGCGTGTCGAGCGCTATCTCGCCAAAAATATGGCGCATCCAATTTTTGCTGATCTCAAACATTGGTATGCAACCTATTTGCCGCAAGTTGAGCTTGAGATTTCAGCAGACACATGACGCAGGCGCCTCACCCAACACCAAAAACAGAAATGCCAAAAACCGCGATGGTTTTTGCAGCCGGCCTTGGCACGCGTATGCAGCCTCTGACCAAGGTTCATCCCAAGCCGCTTATCAAAGTCGCTGGCCGGCCTTTGATTGATTATATGCTTGATCTGTTTGCGCAGAACGATCTTGAGACAGCAGTCGTGAATGTTCACTATCTGGCCGATCAGATCGAAGCGCATTTGGCGCATCGAAAGAGCCCGCGCATTGTCATCTCTGATGAGCGGGCCAAATTGCTTGATCAAGGTGGTGGCATACAAAAGGCTTTGCCGCATTTGGGCACTGAGCCTTTCTTTATTTGCAACACAGATGCTTTTTGGATCGAAGGGCCGTTGTCCAATATCAAGCGATTGGCGCAAGCCTGGGACCCTGATCGCATGGATGCGTTGTTGTTGGTCGCTCCCACCGCCACCAGTATTGGCGTAGATTGGTCGGGCGATTTTACGATGGATCCGGAAGGGCGTCTGATGCGGCGCGCTGAGCGCATTGTTGCACCCTTTGTCTACACCGGCGTTGGTATTATCAAGCCCGAGCTTTTCCAAGACCAAACCGACGACGTGTTTCGCCTTGCACCATTTCTGTTTGATGCAGCCAATCGAGGTCGCTTATTTGGTGAGCGGCTTGACGGGATTTGGATGCATGTTGGTACGCCAGATGCTATCAAGGATGCTGAAGAGGCATTAGAAACATCTAATCACTGAGGCAGCCATGAAGGACAAGATGCGTGATCCGCGTGTGTTCACGATCAATCCGGGGGCCGCTTTTCTGCCAGAATTTTGCAGAGCGTTTCTAGCTGGAAAAATCGTGCCGGGATTTCCAGCCTCGCATGATGCATTGGAATTGGCGCGCGCTAAAATTTATGTGCCAACACGCCGTGCCGCGCGCGCTCTAGCAAGCGAATTTCAGCGCCAAGTCAAACAGCCTGTCGTGTTGCTACCAACCATCGTCACGCTTGGACATTTTGAGTCCATTGAATCGGGTCTGATGTTTAGTGAGGAGGCTGGCTTCATTGCTGACATTCCAGAAGCTGTGAGTGAAGTGGATCGCATCGCAGCCTTGATGGTCGAGATTCTGAGTTGGGCAGATTATATGCGTGCGCAGGCACTTTCACACGACGCATTGATTGATGTTTCCAATTATCTCGCCATGTCGCCAACGCAAGCGTGGATGCTGGCCAAAGATCTCGCTGCCCTCATGGATGAGATGACGATTGAGGGCATTGACTGGAATGCCATTCACAGTCTCGTGCCAGATGAGTTTGATAAGTATTGGAGCGTCACGCTCAAATTTCTGCAAATCGCTTTTGATCATTGGCCCAATTGGTTGCGCGAGCATAATAAGATTGATGGCGTAGAGCGGCAACGCCGGTTGGTTGAGCTTGAAGTGAAGCGGTTGGCCGAGGATGCCGATGCGCCTTTGGTTGCCATTGGATCGACAGGAACCAATCGCGCAACCGCGCAATTGTTAACCGCCATCGCCCATGCGCCGATGGGGGCTGTTGTTCTGCCTGGTCTTGATCAAGAGTTGGATGATGAGTCATGGTCGCTGATTGCAGGTGATGGTGAAGGCATTGCGCCCTCTGCGACCCATCCCCAAGCCGCGCTTTTCCGCCTTATCAAAACATTCGACATTCAGCGTGCCGATGTGGTGGGCATTGGCGATATGGTTCCCGTGATGCAACAGCGCTTGCGCTTGATGAGCGAGGCTCTACGCCCTGCGGACACGACGCATTATTGGCGCGATTTTGTAAAATCAACATCTGAGCAAACGCGCAGCGACGCGCTAGCTGGCGTGAGCTATGTCGAAGCCGCTGATGAGCGCGAAGAGGCTTTGTGTATCGCGCTGCGATTGCGCCAAGCGTTGGAGACGCCGGGACAAACGGCAGCTCTGGTGACGCCAGATCGAGAATTGTCGATGCGCGTGAAAGCCGAACTCGCTCGTTGGAATATTGAAATTGACGATTC
>CAIUDK010000269.1 GCA_903897875.1 uncultured Hyphomicrobiales bacterium | reverse complement strand
GTTTGCCCAGCAACCAGCTTGGGCATTCACCGATAAGCCATTGCAGGGATTGCAGAATCTCACAAAGCAGACCGGCATGACGGATGAAGCCTTTGAGACCTGCCTCAAGGATCAGTCGCTCTATACCAATGTGAATCAGGTCCGCGACCGTGGTTCGGAGAAGTTTGGCGTCAACGCCACCCCGACTTTCTTCGTCAACGGCAAGAAAGTGTCTGGCGAGCTGACCGTGGTGGAGCTGGATAAGCTTCTGGAGCCTTTGCTAAAAATCTAAGCCAAGCTTAGCCAAAACTCTAAGCGAACCGAAAGCTTAGGCCCAGAATTGGGCAATTAAAGCGGTTTCACACAGGAAAATCGCCCGCTCACCTTGCATGCAAGGGCGCTTTATGACGCTTTGGGGCCGAATGGGGGCGAGTGACCCTCCGCTGTTCTATTGCCGCTTGGTATCAGGAAGATGATTCAATGAAATTCGACCGGCTGCGCATCGTCGGTTTTAAAAGCTTCTGTGAAGCCACCGACTTTAAGATCGAACCCGGACTGACCGGGATCGTGGGCCCGAACGGCTGCGGAAAATCGAACCTCGTCGAAGCCATGCGCTGGGTGATGGGCGAGAACTCCTACAAAAACATGCGCGCCTCGGGCATGGATGACGTGATCTTCTCGGGCTCCGGCAATCGCGCTGCCCGCAACACGGCTGAAGTGGGCCTCGTCCTCGACAATTCGTCCCGCACGGCCCCTGCCGCCTTCAACGATTCCGAAATTCTGGAAGTCACGCGCCGCATCGAGCGCGAGTCCGGCTCGGTCTATCGCATCAATGGCCGCGAAGTGCGCGCCCGCGATGTGCAATTGCTGTTTGCTGACGCCTCCTCTGGCGCGCGCTCACCTGCGATGGTGGGACAAGGCCGTATTGGCGAAATCATTTCTGCAAAGCCACAACAGCGTCGCCGTATTTTGGAAGAAGCTGCTGGTGTCGCAGGTCTGCATTCGCGTCGCCATGAAGCTGAATTGCGCCTGAAGGCTGCTGAGGACAATCTCAATCGCCTTGAAGATGTCATCAAGCAAATTGAATCACAGACGGAAAGCCTGAAGCGTCAGGCGCGCCAAGCTACCCGCTATAAGGGTCTGGCCTCAGAAATCCGCCGCAACGAAGCCCTTGTGTTCCACATTGGCTTTACCGAAATCACCAAGCAATTGGGCGATGCTGAGCGCAAGCTGGCTGAAGACATCAATGATGTGAACGAACGCACATTGATGCAGGCTGAATCTGCACGTTTGCAAGCAATTGCCGCCTACAACCTTCCCGCTTTGCGCGATGAAGAAGCCAAGGCCGGCGCTGTGTTGCAGCGTTTGATTGTGGCGCGTGAGCAGCTGGATGGTGAAGAGCGTCGCGCTAAAGAGCGCGCCTCTGAACTTGAGCGCCGCATTGTGCAGCTCACCCGCGATTTGGCGCGCGAAACTTCTTTGATTGAAGACGCTGCTGGCGTGCTCGCCAAGCTCGATGCTGAGAGCGAAGAGCTGGCAGCCACTGCTGAAATGTCGGCTGAGTCTGACTTTGAAGCCAAAGCCAAATTGGCGGATGCGGAAGGCCAATTGGCTGAAGCAGAGCGCTCATTGGCGGATGCACAAGCCGCACTCTCAGACATGAATGCGCGCCGTAGCGCATTGCAAGAAGCGGTCAACGAAGAGACGCAGCGTCTCAATCGTTTTGAATCTGAGCTCACGTCGATTGTGGCTGAGCTCACCTCGCTGGAAGAAACAGCGGGCAGCTTGGAAGACATTGAGCTTCTGGCTGAAGAAGTTGCCAGCGCACAGGAAAGCGTTGAGCTTGCCGAAGAAGATGTGTTGCAGGCTGAAGCGCGCCATCAGGCCGCTCGCGATGCAGAATCGCAATTGCGTGGACCTTTAAGCGAAGCCGACCGGAGGGCGCAGCGCCTCGAGACGGAAGTGCGCACACTGAAGAATTTGCTCAACAGCGATGGTGGCGATCTATGGCCACCGGTTGTTGAAGAGATCACAGTTGAAAAGGGTTATGAAGCAGCCCTTGGTGCAGCTCTTGGCGATGACCTTGATGCCTCGACCAATCTGTCAGCCCCTGCCCGCTGGTCGGTACTGGGTGATCGTTCGCAAGATGCGGCATTGCCACCCGGTGTTGAGCCTCTGTCCTCACGCGTGCAAGCGCCGGAGCAGCTCACCCGTCGTCTCAATCAGATCGGTGTTGTTGTGCGCACGGAAGGCGCGCAGCTGCAAAAGCTCTTGCGCCCCGGCCAACGCCTTGTCTCGAAAGAGGGCGATCTTTGGCGCTGGGATGGTTTTAGCGCTGCAGCAGAAGCACCGACACCAGCGGCTCGCCGTCTGGCTGAAAAGAACCGCCTCGGCGATCTGACATTAGAGGCTGAATCAGCGCGTACTGCGGCTGAAGAAATTAAGCTGCGTGCCGATCAGGCGCAGGCTGCTGTTCAACAAGCAGCGTCTGCTGAATCTGAAGCGCGTCAAGTTGTGCGCGGTTTGTTGCGTGGCGTGGAAGAAGCGCGCGAGCGCATGAGTGTTGCTGAGCGCAAGCGTTCGCAATCCGCCTCGCGTTTGTCAGCTCTCTATGAAGCGCGTTCACGTCTGGCCCAAAGCCGTGACGAAGCCAAACAAAAAGCTGAAGATGCCCATGCCGCTGTAATGCAATTGGCAGAGCCTGCGCAATTGGTTGCCAAATTAGAGCGTGCGCGCACCAAGACGGCGCAAGAACGTGCTGATGCGGCCGAAGCGCGCGCAGCTGTGCAAGGCATGGCGCGTGAGGCTGATATTCGTGAGCGTCGTCGTGCAGCGATCACAGCTGAGCGCGAGTCATGGGATGAGCGCCGCCATCGTGCGACCACGCAGATCGAAGATTTCGAAATGCGCATTTCGGAAGCCAGCGTTGAGCAGGAAGAATTGGCCGAAGCGCCAGATCTGTTCTTGCAGAAGCGTCGCAATCTGATTGATGAAATTGATCGCGCCGAAGAAGGCCGCAAGGGTGCGTCAGACAAGCGCGCTGAAGCTGAGGCTGGCCTTGGTGATGCTGATCGTCTGGCACGCCAAGCGCTCGATGCAATGGCAACGGCTCGCGAAGAGCGCGCCCGCACCGAGGCACGCTTAGAAGGTTTGCGCGCGCGTCACGAAGCCATTGTGCGCTCGATTGCAACTGAAATGGAATGCGAGCCGGCTGGCGTTGCTGCCATGACAGGTTTGAAGCCTGATGATGAATTGCCCGACCTCGCCGAGATTGAGCGCAAGCTCGAAGGCTTGAAGCAGGATCGCGAACGTCTGGGTGCAGTCAATCTGCGCGCTGATGAAGAGCTGGGTGAGATTGAAGCCAAGCAATTGGCCATGACGACCGAGCGCGATGATTTGACTGAGGCCATTCGCAAATTGCGTATCGCCATTCAGTCGCTCAACAAAGAAGGTCGCGAGCGTTTGCTGGCTGCATTCGAAGTTGTGAATGGACATTTCAAAGAATTGTTCACGACCTTGTTTGGTGGTGGCGCAGCCGAATTGCAGCTGGTGGAATCGGATGATCCGCTCGAAGCTGGTTTGGAAATTCTCGCCCGCCCACCGGGCAAGAAGCCACAGACCATGACGCTGTTGTCAGGTGGCGAGCAGGCGCTGACAGCGATGTCATTGATCTTTGCCGTGTTCCTCACCAATCCATCACCGATCTGCGTGCTGGACGAAGTGGACGCGCCATTGGATGATTACAACGTCGAGCGTTTCTGCAATCTGCTCGACGAGATGAGCAAGCGCACCGATACGCGTTTTGTCACCATCACGCATAATCCAATCACGATGGCCCGCATGGACCGTCTGTTTGGCGTGACGATGGCAGAGCGTGGCGTATCGCAGCTCGTGAGCGTCGATCTGCAAGAGGCTGAGAAGTTTCTAGAGGCGATCTAGGTCGCCTCTTCTCACCGCCAGAGCATTAGTCTCCAAAGCCAACTGCGAGCCTCCATTGTCATCCCGGATTGAGCCGGGATCGAGAGTGGCTGGGTGTTGAAAATCACGCCCGGCGAAGCACCACCCCTCACCACCCCTGCCCTCAACT
>CAIUDK010000268.1 GCA_903897875.1 uncultured Hyphomicrobiales bacterium | reverse complement strand
GAACACGCCTAATCATGTTTTTTTAATCGCATATGTTTTTGAAATGCGTCTTTGACACTATTTTTTTAGGTGCCTTATGAAAATTTTATCACTCTGCACAGCAGCCCTTCTCGCCACACCTCTTCTTCTATCTTCAGCACAGGCCGCCGATCGTCGTGTTGAGATTGTGAATGAATCCGGCATGTCGTTATCGCATTTCTATGCCTCAACAACGAACACCAACAGCTGGGAGGAAGATATTCTTGGCCGTGATGTTTTGGACGATGGTGAAACATTTACCGTCAATGTTGATGATGGCAGCGGCAAGTGTCTCTATGATTTTAAGGGTGTGTTCGAAGACGGCTCAAGCGCGGTGAAAAAAGCCGTGAATGTCTGCAAGGTCTCTACATTCACTTTCAAAGAATAGATCTCCGCCTCTACCAAGTCGGCCGCGACGAATTTCTAAATGTGCTGGGGCATTCATTGCCCCAGAATTCGTGGCCCCAGATCAGTTTTGTTGCTTTGAAATAAATTTTTCAACGGGGAGATTGCTATGACGGGACTCGTCATGTCCGAAGGGACATGTTCAGCACCAAGGATAAACGCCGCGCGTCAGAAGTGGACAGGCTGGCTGCCGGCCCGCTTGCTTTCTCTCGTCGCTTTGTGTCTGGGGCTCTTCATGTTGGGCCCAGATACCGCTGATGCTGGACAGCGACGTGGTGGGTATCACCGAGCTGCGCATCGTGCAGCCGCTCATTATGCACGCCCTCAGCGACACGCTGCGCGACCTCAGCGACACGCTGCGCGACCTCAGCGACATGCTGGGCGCCCTCAGCGACACGCAGTTCGTCGCGTTGGCTATCATCGCACAATCTCTTATCACCGCCCTCAAATTCATCATGTCAGGCCCGGCAGACAAGAGTGGCGGGATCGTCATATTGTGGACCGCCGTGATGATCGTCGTGATCACGATGGCTGGCGTCATCACAGGGGTGATTGGCATGGGTGGCGGGGCGGCTGGCGGCCTCCTGTGGTTGTTGGCCTATATGCAGGGGCCTATCCGCTCTGGGTTGAGAGCCGGCCTGTTTACGTGCGCTCCTATGGGGCCCCTATCTATCTCAACGGCTATCAATTCCGCCCCGGCTGTTCGCGTCGCAAGGCAGAAGGCTTTGATGGCAATGGCTGGTGGCACGAGACCAGCGTGGAAGATTGCTACGCTGATTATCCCTTCCGGGAGCCTGCGGGCACATTCCGGAGCGATAATGGCTGTGTGATCAAGCGGTCACAGGGCTTTGTCGGGGACGTCTGGTGGCACCGTCGCGTTGAGAAGACCTGTTATTTCTTTGAGGGCTGACCAACTCCGGTTTGCGCAATCTGTCTGACTTTGCTAAATCCGGAGCGCTTTCGCATTTCGGGTTTAGAGGTTTGATCATGGACAAGTTTACGACGCTGACTGGCATTGCCGCTCCGCTCAAGATTACCAATATCGACACGGACATGATCATTCCGAAGCAATATCTGAAGACGATCCATCGCACGGGTCTGGGAACCGGCCTGTTTTCAGAGATGCGTTATCTTGACAATGGCGCGCCAAACCCAGACTTCGTCCTCAACAAGCCAGCCTATAAGGGCACCAAGATTCTTGTGGCGGGCGATAATTTTGGCTGCGGCTCGTCGCGTGAGCATGCCCCTTGGGCGCTGCTGGATTTTGGCATTCGCTGCGTGATTTCGACCAGCTTTGCCGATATTTTCTATAACAACTGCTTCCAGAACGGCATTTTGCCAGTTCGCGTATCGCAGGACGATCTCGACAAATTGATGGACGACGCTGAGCGCGGCTCCAACGCCACTTTGACGGTTGATCTGGAAGCTCAAGAAATTCACGGCCCCGATGGTGGCGTTGTGAAGTTTGAGATCGACAGCTTCCGCAAGCATTGCTTGCTGAATGGTTTGGATGACATTGGTCTGACCATGACCAAGAACACCTCCATTTCAAGCTACGAAAGCAAGACCGCAGCAAGCCGTCCTTGGGCTTAATACTCGGGGCCTAATATTTGGGGCCTGATAGTTGGGGCCTCATACCTGCGGCATAAGTATTGAGGCCTGAGATGTTCAGGCCTCAACGCATCTTTACCCACAGTGCCGTCGTGCCCCACAGCGGGCTTTGAACTGCCACAAAGGCAGGTTACCATCCCCGCATGGTTGATTTTCGCGCTCTCATCCTCTGTGTGCCTGTGCTGCTGTTTGGCAGCACGTTTGTGCGCGCTGATTTTACCGATTGCTTGAACAATTTGCGTAGCCGCGCGATCAGCTCTGGCGTCAATCAGGATCTGTTTGATCGCACCGTTCAAACGCTTGAGCCCGATGCCAGCGTGCCGGGTTTTCTCGAAACCCAGCCAGAATTTACAACGCCCGTCTGGGATTATCTGGCCGCTTTGGTGGATGAAGAGCGCGTCACGGATGGCAAAGCCCTCCTCAAAAAGCATGCGCAGACACTTGCCAAAGCGCAATCGCGTTACAACGTCGATCCTGCCGTTGTGCTGGCTGTGTGGGGTGTGGAATCTGATTATGGGCGCTCCATGGGCAAGCGCTCGATTGTGCAATCCTTGGCGACCTTGTCTTGTGAAGGGCGTCGCCAAAACTATTTTGCTGGCGAATTTATCGCAGCATTAAAAATCCTTGATGGTGGCGATATTCAGCCCCCCGAATTGTTTGGCTCTTGGGCAGGTGCGTTTGGGCAAACGCAATTCATGCCATCGGTGTTTTTGAGCACCGCCGTTGATCTTGACGACGATGGTCGGCGCGATGTGGTTCATTCCATCCCCGATGCTTTGGGCTCCACAGCCAATTATCTCAAAGTACATGGTTGGACGCCGGGCCTGATTTGGGGTTTTGAAGTTAAGATTCCCGATGGCTATGACGGCCCAAGTGGTCGGCGCAACAAGCAGCCTATGTCGTCATGGGCGGCGCGCGGCATTGTGCGCGTGGACGGCAAAAAATTGGGGGATGGCAAAGCAGGTTTGATTTTGCCAGCCGGTCCGCAAGGCCCCGCGTTTTTGGTGACGACGAATTTCGATACGATCTTTTCTTACAATGCAGCCGAATCCTACGCGCTGGCGATTGCGCATTTGGCGGATCGTCTGCAAGGGGGCAACCCGTTCGTGACGCCATGGCCAACCGATGATCTGGGCTTAGCGCGTATTCAGCGGCGCGAATTGCAGACGCTGTTAACCCAGCGCGGATATGACATTGGCAATGCCGATGGCGTCATTGGCACAAAAACACGCCAAGCCATTGTGCAAGAGCAGACCCGTTTGGGATTTGCGACAGATGGCCATCCCGGGCAGCGCATTTTGCAAGCCCTGCGCGACCGTCAATAATTTCTCCTCTTTGAGCGTGCGTGTAACGCTGCAGCGTTTTGCAAGACAAAGCAAAGTGAGCTGGCGTGCGTGGTGCAGCTTGATTGTGAGGGATGGACTGATGATCCGATCTTTTGTTTGTGCGACAGCCTTGTGTGGATTTGTTTTAGGTTTGGGCGCGCGCCCCGTGCAGGCGCAAAATGCGCCCATTGTGCTTGAGCTTTTCACCAGTCAGGGCTGTTCGTCCTGCCCACCTGCAGATCGGGTTCTTGAAGATCTCGCGCAAGATGCATCCCTCATTCCTTTGTCATTGCCGGTGGATTATTGGGATTCCTTGGGCTGGAAAGATGTCTTTGCTATGCCAGCGTTTACGCAGCGCCAAAAAACCTATGCCGCTATGAAGGCTGAAAATCAGATCTATACGCCGCAGATCGTCATTCAAGGATAGGGCGAAACCGTGGGCAGTGATCGAGATGCCATACGGGCTTTGATTGACGGACAACGCCGCCAAGTGTCTGTGCCCCTAAGTGTGACCCAAACGCAGGGCCGCGTGCGCGTGGCAACGGGTGAATTAAAAACCAAAAACAATTTGGCGCATATCACGGGCACGCTTTGGTTTGTCCCTGTGTATCGGTCGCGCCAAGTTGACGTGCGACGGGGGGAAAATAAAAACCGCGCGCTGACAAATATCGCGCGCAGCCTGAATAAGATTGGTGATTGGAATGGCACGCCGTCCAACTTTGAATTCGACGCGGCGGCTTTGTCGCCGACCGACAGCGATGGCTATGTTGTGATCTTGCAAGCGGGTGTGAGCGACCGGCCGGGGCCTATTTTGGCAGCCTATAAAAATTGGTGATGCGTGACAGGCGGCACTTCGCCTAAGCCTCATCAATCCCATTGCTCTCCAAGGCGCGGCGCAGGCGCGTGAAGGCGAGACGGATGCGTGATTTCACAGTGCCCAGTGGCAGGCCCGTGCGGGTGACAATTTCGGAATGGGACAGGGCCTCGAAAAACGAGAGCTGCACAAGGTCGCGCTGATCGGGCGGCAATGTCGCCATGGCTTGGCGCAGAGCGGCCTGCCGATCATTGGAATCCATGATGTTGTCGGCACCGGGCGCATCATCGGCGACTTGCAGTGTCGATTCATCAATCTCATAGGCTTCAATGCGGCCACGGCGGGCCACATCAATGCGTCGGTTGCGCGCAACACGATAAAGCCATGTGCCCAGACTGGATTTTTGCGGATCAAAAAGCTCTGCCTTGCGCCACAGAATGAGCATGACGTCTTGCGTCATTTCCTCAGCCGCGGCGCGCTCGGCACCCAACCGCAACAGATACGCATTCAGGCGCGGGCCATAATAATCGAACAATTGCGCAAAGGCCGAGCGATCGCGATGCTCGGCAACGGCACGCGCAAGAGATGCATGTTGAGTGGCAAGTGCTGACCCAGACATTATAGGCGTCCGGCGGTCCGCATGTGTGCGTTGTTAATCAATTGTTCTTTCACCTGACACATATTCAGCTTTGGGCAGTTTCCGCTTTGGGCGAGCAATTCGCATTCGCATATTTGACGACGCAACGCTGTCATTGTGACACGTCCCGGCAATAGACGGAAGCGTCGTTGGACTTGTTCTTCGTTTGGTGTGTCTCGCGCCTAAGACTGTTGATGTCGTTATCTTGATGATGAGCCTCGCATGAAGGGGCTGGAACGGAGTATATTTTCAAAATGATTCGCTCACGCTCCCTCTTGCCCGCTCGGGCTCTTTGCTTGTCTTTGGCTCTGGCTTTTGGCACTGGCTTATTTTTGGCTGGCTCCGTTGGGGCCCGTGCCGCCACAAAGGCGGAAATCGCCGCTGCGGAAAAAAAGAAACTCGCACTCAAGAACGCTAAGGCGAAAGCCACCACGGCGAAGGGCAAAACGACCGCCAAAACTTCGGCCAAACCTGCCGCAACGGGCCAAAAGCCCAGCACGTTGGGCGCCAAGACGGCAGCTCCCGTGGCTGCGGGCGCTGTGGCAGTGGCGGCCACTGCCAAGGTGGCAGAGGTTGGCAAGCCTGTGAATGTGCAGACCTATGGCAGCTGGGGCGTGTTTGTGACGTCTGGCAAGGCCAAGACTTGCTATGCTTTGGCCCAGCCTAAGGAACGGCTTCCTGCCAGCCTCAAGCGCGAACAATCCTATGTGTTTATCTCGACCCGTCCGGCCGAGAATGTGCGCAACGAGATTTCGATCATCGTTGGCTATGACGTGAAGCCGGGGGATGCCGCCGAGCCTAAAGCCGAGGTTGGCTCTGAGAGCTTTGCTCTGGTCGTCAGCGGCACGAACCTCTGGATCAAGAATGTGGCTCAGGAGCGTTCGGTCATCGACACCATGCGCAAGGGCCAGAAGCTCGTCATCAAGGCCACGTCACAGCGCGGAAACAAGACCACGGATTCCTATCCTTTGGCCGGTTTGGCGCAGGCGCTTGATCGCGTTCAGAAAGAATGCCCGTAAAGCCCGACGTTATTGGGCTTTATCGCAATGCAGCATTTTTCTGAGGCGCGACTTATGGCTCAAGCCTGTGCGCGACCAAAGTGTGACATCTCCCCGTCTTGTTCATTCCCCTTTGCTTGACGCATAATGGCGGGGTTAAAGTTTGGCTTGGTGCACGAAGCACATGGTCCCAGCGCGAAGTGCTTGGGCCGGGGAGGAATAAATGTCCGAGAAAGTTTACGCCGTCAGTGCGGAATGGGCGAAGCATGCTCATGTTGATAATGCGAAATATCAGGACATGTATGCTCAGTCGATCAAGGACCCGGAAGGGTTCTGGGGGCAACACGGCAAGCGCATTGATTGGATCAAGCCTTACACCCGCGTGAAGAACACCAGCTTTGATCCGCACAATGTTGCGATCAACTGGTTTGAAGATGGCACGACCAATGTCGCGATGAATTGCATCGATCGTCATCTGGCCACGCGCGGCGATCAGACTGCCATCATCTGGGAAGGTGATGATCCAAGCGAATCCAAGCACATCACCTATCGCCAATTGCACGAGTCTGTGTGTCGTTTTGCCAATGTGCTGAAAAAATACGGCGTGAAAAAAGGCGACACCGTTACGCTCTATCTGCCGATGATTCCAGAAGCCGCTTACGCCATGTTGGCATGTGCGCGCATTGGTGCGGTTCACTCGATTGTGTTTGGTGGATTCTCGCCTGATTCATTGGCCGGACGTATCGAAGGCTGCAAATCGAAAGTTGTGATTACAGCGGACGAAGGTTTGCGTGGCGGACGCAAAGTTGCGTTGAAGGCCAATGCTGATGAGGCTGCACAAAAGGCTGGTTGCGTTGAGACGATGATTGTCGTCAAGCGCACAGGCGGCAATGTGGCTTGGGAAACGGGTCGCGACGTTTGGCTTGAAGCTGAAATGGCTGGTGTGTCGGCTGATTGCGCGCCAACGGAAGTGAATGCAGAAGATCCTCTGTTCATTCTCTACACGTCAGGCTCCACAGGCGCGCCTAAGGGCGTTGTGCATACGACCGGCGGTTATCTCGTCTATGCATCTATGACGCATCAATATGTCTTCGATTATCACGAGGGTGATATTTATTGGTGTACGGCCGATGTGGGCTGGGTAACTGGCCACAGCTATATTGTTTACGGACCACTCGCCAATGGCGCCACGACGCTCATGTTTGAGGGTGTGCCAAACTATCCAACCATGGGGCGTTTCTGGGACGTTGTGGACAAGCATCAGGTCAATATTTTCTACACAGCGCCAACAGCCATTCGCTCATTGATGGGCGCTGGCGAAGAGATCGTGAAAAAGACCAGCCGCAAGTCTTTGCGCTTGTTGGGTTCGGTGGGCGAGCCCATCAATCCAGAGGCGTGGGAATGGTATTATCGCGTGGTCGGCGATAGCCGCTGCCCGATTGTCGATACATGGTGGCAGACGGAAACGGGCGGTATTTTGATCTCGCCAATGCCGGGTGCAACAGCCTTGAAGCCTGGATCAGCCACGCGTCCTTTCTTTGGCGTGAAGCCAGAAGTTGTTGATGCCAATGGCGTTGTGCTGGAAGGCGCATGTGAGGGCAATTTGGTGCTGGTCGATTCATGGCCCGGCCAAATGCGCACGGTCTATGGCGATCATGAGCGCTTTGTGCAGACCTATTTCATGACCTATCCGGGCACGTATTTCACGGGTGATGGATGTCGTCGTGATGAGGATGGCTATTATTGGATTACGGGTCGCGTCGATGACGTGATCAATGTGTCTGGCCATCGCATGGGCACAGCTGAAGTTGAGAGCGCGCTGGTTGCGCATCCCAAGGTTTCTGAAGCGGCCGTTGTCGGTTATCCGCACGACATTAAGGGACAGGGCATTTATGCTTATGTGACTTTGATGACGGGCGAAGAGCCAACAGAAGCTTTGCGTAAAGAACTCGTAAACTGGGTTCGCAAAGAAATTGGCCCAATTGCCTCACCTGACGTCATTCAATTTGCGCCAGGCCTTCCAAAGACACGTTCTGGTAAGATCATGCGTCGTATCTTGCGCAAGATTGCAGAGAATGAATTTGGTGCGTTGGGTGATACGTCGACACTGGCCGATCCGGGTGTTGTTGACGATCTCATTCAAAATCGCGGCAAATAACCAAAAGCGCCGCGGCATAGAGCCAGAAGCGTTTTGCTTTTGGTGAGTTCATTCAAAAGGGCGGATCATTGATCTGCCCTTTTTGCGTGCGGTGTGTTTGAGCCTCAGGTTTGGAACTTATCGTGCGCGACAAGATTTTTTGAGAGTCGTATTTTTATAAAAATATTTGGGTGAGCGTTATGTCAGTGCGTCAAATCAGTCGCGTTAAGTTTTGTGTCTTGATTCCGTTAGCGTTTTTGGGACTGTGGGGATCTGGCGCGTTTGCCGCCGTCGCGCGTGCGCCCATAACGCCTGCGCCTTTGGAGCGCATGGTTGTTGATTATCCAGCCGATTATCCTGCTGGCACGATTGTGATCCAGCAAAGCCAGCGCCGGCTCTATCTGATCTTGGGCCATGGAACGGCCATCAGCTATCCGGTTGCCATTGGTAAGCCGGGCAAGGCTTGGACGGGCTGGGCGATGGTCAAAGCCAAATATGTCAATCCGGCGTGGGCTGCACCAGACTCTGTGCGCAAGGATAATCCTGATCTGCCCAAGGTGATTGCAGGCGGCGCGCCGCGCAATCCGATGGGCATGCGCGCCCTAGCATTGGATCTCGATGAGATTGCCATTCACGGCACGGCTATGTCGATGCGCGCCTCCATTGGGTCAGCGGCATCCTATGGCTGCATCCGCATGCTCAATGAGCACATCGTTGATTTGTATGATCGCGTGCAGGTGGGCACGAAAGTGGTGGCTATTCGGTAGATCCGATTAGCTATTACACCAAGTCTGTCGACGGCCGCCTGCATAGGGGCGTGCCAAGCCAGAGGTCAGCATATGGGTGGCCACATCATCTGTTTGGGCAGATGGGTGGGCTATCTGGACAGAGGCCAGCACACGGCCTGCATATTTGTCCAAGCCCACATCGCTCAAGATGATGGTGCCTGACCGCAGAAATGCCTCGAGCTCCGTGCGGGCGGTTTGGGCGCCCTGCAATTCTTGCGGACAGCGCGCATGAAGTTCTGGCGCATCAATGCCGCGTATGCGCACCAAAGTGGTGATCTCTTGCCCAAACCACACACGAACGCGCGCCTCGAATGTGTCGCCATCCACGACCTTGAGAATCTCAACCGTGTAGGGGCCGGTCAGGGCTGCTCTGCGCAGAGGCGCACTTGGTGAGTGCGCAGGAATGGTGGCCGTCGTGTCGGCTGCGGTCCCATAGGTCGCGGGCGCATGGTTCAGGCTGGACTTTGTTGGCAGGGGCAGCTCAACGCCGGCCGACAACAACCCGCCTACAACCAGAGCAGAGACGACAAAGCCGATATAAATCAGTGGCAATTGGCGGAAATTAAGGACCATGGTCCTAAAAATCCCTCAAATTGCTTAGCTTGTCAATAAAATCCTACAATCGAAAGTTGCCAAATTCTTAATGCCTGAGCGGCCCGCGTTAGAAGTCGCTGGTCAGGCCCTTGACCTCCCAGTCGCCATAGCGGGCAGGATCAAGCCCGCCGCGTCCGTTGATCTCAACAGGCTGGCTCTGGGCCATGGCATCACGCTCTGCACGGCGGGCGGCCGCCTCTGCTAATGCGCGCTGGGCCGCTGGTGTCAGGACTTTTACGGGTTGTGGGGTCTCTGTCTCAGCCGGTGTCGTCAGGCCCTGTGAGAGATCTGGCGCGAAGTCTGGCGCAAAGTCTTGATCGAGGCTTTGAGGAATCGTCGGCGTCGACTGTGGTGTGGCGGTCATTTTACAGTTCCAAATTCATCATCGGGCCAATCGATCTGGCTCTGTATTTCGTTCAGGTCCAGTTTTGTCTGGCTTACCCTATATAGGAGTAAGCACCCGTGACGGCCACCGTTGCGGAGCCAATCTCTCGCTGCGGAACAGATGAAATTGCTCTCTTTTCATGTAAATTCAGAGCAAAGCCATATCAAGTTGCGTGTTTTTGCGCTACGGCGCAACCAGCGCATGTTCGCGCCTTTTTTGAGTCGGTGATGACCAAGCGACCTTACCATTCGTCCAAACCTGTGACCGAGGCCCCCATGCCAGCGGGGCTTGCGCCACGACTTCTGGCTGCCGCTTTGTTGGCCGATGCCGTCAATAGCGGCCATGCGGTCGAAGATCGTTTGGGGCTGGCTGAAACAGGCGGACGCTTTGCTGATCTCTCTGTGCGCGATCGCGCATTGGCGCGCACCATCGTTGTGGTGTCGTTGCGCCGATTGGGCACATTGCGCGCTGCTGTTTTGAAATTTTTAGAAAAAGGTCTGCCGCGCAGTGCGGTCGGTCTTGAATGGATTCTTGTGATTGGTGCGGCGCAGATTTTGTTTTTGGATGTGCCCGATCATGCGGCCGTTGATCTCGCTGTTCACGCTGCGCGTCGCGATCCAAAGCTTGCGGGTTTTGCCGCTCTCACCAATGCGGTGTTGCGCAATATCACGCGCCAGCGCGATGATCTGTTGGCCAATCCCGATCCCTTTATCGACACGCCCTCATGGTTGGCTGCGCGTTGGCGCAAGACCTATGGTGAGGATGTGGCCGCGCGCATGGCGCGTATGCATCAAACGGGCTCCACGCTCGATATTACCGTTAAAAGCGATCCTGAGAATTGGGCCGAGCGTTTGGGTGGCATTGTTTTGCCAACCGGCTCTGTGCGCCTAGATGGCCATGACGCGATTGAAGAGTTGGCTGGTTATGCTGAGGGTGAATGGTGGGTGCAGGATGCGGCTGCGGCTCTGCCTGCGCGCTTGCTCAATCCACAGCCCAATGAACGTGTCGCTGATCTATGCGCAGCGCCCGGTGGCAAGACAGCGCAGCTCGCCATGACTGGCGCACATGTTGTGGCCATTGATCGCTCCGCCGAGCGTTTGAAACGATTGACCGCCAATCTGGCACGTTTGCATCTGTCTGCCGATGTGATGGTGGGCGATGTTTTGAATGTGAAACTCGAACCGTTTGATGCGATTTTGTTGGATGCGCCTTGCACATCGACCGGCACGATTCGTCGCCATCCCGATGTGGCATGGACGAAGAAAATCTCCGACATCACGTCACTGGCCGAGCTGCAATCCAAGATGTTGGATCGCGCGGCCAATCTTCTGCGCCCGGGTGGGCGTCTGGTCTATTGCACCTGTTCGATTGAGCCTGAAGAGGGCGAGCAGCAGATTGCCGCCTTCTTGCGCCGCAACCCTGATTTTATGCGCGACCCGATTCGGGCCGAAGAAATCGGCGGTTTAAGCGAATGTTTGACCGAGCATGGCGAGGTGCGCACCCTTCCAGTGCATCTTTCCAAAGACACAGAGCGCCGCTCTGGTCTTGATGGATTTTTTGCGGCACGTTTGAAATGTCGTCGCGAGAGTTAAGAAAGAGTACAATTGGCCCGAGTGATTCTTCACTCAAGTGATTCTGCGCACAAGTGATTCTCAGTTGACGTGATTCTCAGTGCAGGCTTGTCAGAGTAGGTGGCGCGGCAAAAGTGTTGGCGCGCATGATTTTAAGTGAGGTTGTCAATTTTGGCTGG
>CAIUDK010000267.1 GCA_903897875.1 uncultured Hyphomicrobiales bacterium | reverse complement strand
CGTAGCGACATCACAAGGTCAGCCCAGATCGGCTCCATCGTGCGGGCGCGCTCAAAGAGCTTTTCTTTTTCATACAGATCGAGTGTTGCCAAAGAGGCGGCCACAGCGAGTGGATGGGCTGAATAGGTGTAGCCATGGAAGAGTTCAGACACATGCTCTGGCCCCTTCATAAAGGCATCATGAATGTGAGAGCGCACCAACACGCCACCCATCGGCACGGTGCCTGAGTTCACGCCCTTGGCAAAGGTAATCATATCAGGCACGACGCCATAACGCTCGGCAGCAAAGGCAAAACCCAGACGACCAAAGCCAGTGATCACTTCATCGAAAATCAGCAGAATGCCGTATTTGTCGCAAATGGCGCGCAGGCGTTGCAGATAGCCCTTTGGGGGCGGCAAAACGCCTGTGGAACCTGACATAGGCTCCACGATCACAGCCGCGATGGTTGAGGCATCGTGAATACCAACAATGCGCTCCAAATCATCAGCCAAATGCACGCCCCAATCGGGCTCGCCCTTGGTGAAGGCCGTTTCGGCGCGGTTGTAAGTGGTTGGCAAATGATCGACGCCTGACAAAAGCTGGCCGAACATTTTGCGATTTGTCGAAATGCCGCCAACCGAAATGCCGCCAAAGCCCACGCCGCTATAGCCGCGCTCACGACCAATCAAACGCTGACGCCCGCCAAAGCCTTGTGTGTTGTGATAGGCAAGCGCGATCTTCAAAGCCGTATCAACAGCTTCCGATCCTGAGTTCACAAAGAACACATGGTTGAGATCGCCCGGTGCCATATCGGCCAAACGATTGGCAAGTTGAAACGCGGGTGGGTGCGCAAATTGAAACGGCGGCGCGTAGTCCAGCTCTTGCGCTTGGGCCTGAATCGCCTCAACGATTTCCTTGCGCTGATGACCAGCGTTGCAGCACCAAAGACCCGCGCAGCCATCCAGAATTTCGCGCCCTTCTGGCGTGTAATAATGCACACCGCTGGCGCGCGCTAAAAGGCGCGGATTTTTCTTGAACGCACGATTGGGCGTAAACGGCATCCAAAACGCACTGAGATCATTGGGCGCGCGCGCGATCGGTGACGACATAATAATCTCTCTCAGAAGTGCTGCGCAAAAGGTCGGGCAGGGTGCCCGATTTAGGCCGCTTTGGCCTCAAAGCCTGCCGCTGTGATGGTGCTGGTGAGCACATCAAGCGAGGCCGAAGTCTGTGTGCTCACATGGCCCGTGCCCAGATCGATGGTGATGACGGCGTCGGGGTCTGACTTTTTGATGATGCGCTCGACAGACTTCACGCAGCCTTGGCAAGTCATGCCCTTCACATTCAGTTCGATGGTCTGCATGTGCATCTCCTTTTGGGACGTAGGCTTAACTTCTAGCCCCACCGAAGCAGGGCCGCAAGAACGCGAAATCCTCAAGCCCAGCTTGACAGAGCGACCGTTGGCCTTTAGCCGCGAAGGATGAACACTTCAGCCCCCACAACCGCTATTCCCATCCTCAAAGGCTTTCGCGAGATCGCCTCTCAATATGATGTGGTCCTGTGTGACATATGGGGTGTGGTTCACAATGGACAACGCCATCATGAGGCCGCCTGCGCCGCTTTGGCAGAGTTTAGGGCCGCTGGTGGCACTGTGGTGCTGGTCACCAACGCGCCGCGCCCCAATCCGCCAATTTTAGATCAGCTGAAGCTGTTGGGCGTGCCCGATGGCACATTCGACGATATTGTGACCTCAGGCGATGTCACTTTGCGCTTTATCGCAGAGCGCGGCATGGACCCCGTCTATCATATCGGACCAGAGCGCGACCTGACCCTGTTTGATATTTTGGAAGATCAAACGGGCGTGTGTCCGCCTTTGGTGGATTTGGAAGATGCGGCCTATGTGGTCTGCACGGGGCTGTTTCTGGATGAGACAGAAACCCCCGAAGATTATGGCGAAACGCTCAGCGTGATGAAGGCGCTCGGCCTCGATTTTATCAGCGCCAATCCGGATCTCATCGTCCATGTGGGTGAGCGTTTGATGTATTGCGCGGGCGCACTCGCGCAGGCTTACGAACAGCGTGGCGGGCGCGTGTTTCAGGCCGGCAAGCCGCATGCGCCTATTTACGAGCGCGCGCTAGAATTGGCCCGCAAAGCACGCCCCGGGGTTGAGATTGATAAAAGCCGCGTGCTCGCCATTGGCGATGCCATGCGCACAGATATTCGTGGCGCCTGTGATTTTGGCGTGGATGCTTTGTTTGTCACATCAGGCATTCACCGCGATGAATTGCATCCTGATAGCGCGCTGGATGAGGCCGCTTTCAAGCAGTTTATTGCCGATGCGGACATCACCCCCACCGCAGCCATGCCCGCATTGGTTTGGTAGCAATTCTTTAGTTGAATTGTAAAAGCCGTGGTTTGAACGATGGTGGCACCGTTCAAATGATGGTTGCCTTATGTCGAACTCAGATTTCACACTCTATTATTTTGAAGATCTTGCCGTTGGTCAGCGCGAGCTGATTATGAAAACGGTGATGGCGAGCGATGTTGTCGGTTTTGCGACGTTGTCGGGCGACCACAATCCCATTCATCTGTCCGATCATTTTGCGCGCAAGACACGCTTTGGTGGCCGCATCGCGCATGGGCTCTATACGGCCAGTCTCATCTCGGCTGTGTTGGGCATGCGTTTGCCGGGGCCGGGCGCTGTCTATTTATCGCAGACATTGAATTTTCGCGGCCCCGTTCGCATTGGCGATGTTGTTGTGGTGAGCGTGGAAGTCAAAGAGCTGTTTCCCGAGAACCGCCGCTGTTGCCTGACATGCGAAGTGGTGGTGGACGGTAAGGTGGTTCTGGACGGTGAGGCTTTGGTGATGGTGCCGACCCGCCGGGTGCGGCCAGCACCTTAAGGCCATATTGCGTTCTTGGCTTGACGCTTGGCTCTGTGGCGGGCAGTTTGCGCGCAATTCTAAATTCTTGCGTCCTGAACAGTTGAAAGCCGATCCCTGATGAGCGAAACCGCTCCGGCCACCCCTACAACTCGGCCATTCCTTGTTGTCCGCGATCCGCTTGTGCCCCCGAAGGGGCTTGAGGGTGCTGTTGTGGCTATTGGCAATTTCGATGGTGTTCATCGTGGCCATGCGGAAGTTATCGCACGCGTGCGCCAATTGGCTCAGGAAATGGGCCGCCCAGCTGCGCTTTTGACCTTTGAGCCCCATCCCGCTGACTATTTTGCCGGCAAATCCGTGGTCTTTCGCCTGACGCCGGAGACAGCCAAAGTGACCGCTTTGTCGCGCCTTAGCCTTGATGGTGTGATTGTTTTGACTTTTGACGCGGCGGTGGCCGACCTCTCGGCCGAGGCTTTTGTGTCAGATGTGCTGGTCAAGCGCCTTGGCATTGGCGCGGCCGTAGTGGGCTATGATTTCCAGTTCGGAAAGGGCCGTACCGGCTCGCCAGCGCGGCTGCGCGCTTTGGCTGCCAATGAGGGGCTTCGCGTGGTTGTGGTTGATCGGGTTGATGCTGACGCATACGGCACGCTGGAGGCCGTCCATTCCAATGGCATCCGCGCCGCTCTTGAGACGGGCGATGTGGCATTAGCTGCCAAGCTTCTGGGCCATCCTTGGTTTGTGTTGGGCGAAGTTGTCCATGGCCAAAAGCTTGGCCGCGATTTGGGTTTCCCAACCGCCAATTTGGTGCTGGATGCCACCTGCCGCCTACGCCACGGCATTTATGCCGTGCGCATGAAGGTGGACGGTAAGGTCTATGATGGTGTTACCAGCTGGGGTCGTCGCCCCACTTTTGATAATGGCGCAGCTCTGTTTGAGACGTTTTTGTTCGATTATTCGGGTAATCTCTACGGCAAACAGGTCGAAGTGAGCCTGATTGGCTGGATTCGCGGCGAAGAGAAGTTCGACAGCGCCGAGGCTCTCGTTGTGCGTATGCATAAGGATGTCGAAGAGGCGAAGGCTATTTTGAAGGCCGCTGCGCCTTAAGTGGCCTTTAGGGCGCAAATCGTCTAATCCACAAGGACATTGGCCGCTGGCCCGCATTTTTAAAAGCTTGGAACAGTTTAAGCAGATGACAGAGACATCAAAAGGCCCCGACTTTTCGCGCACACTCTTCCTGCCGCAGACGGAATTCCCGATGCGGGCAGGTCTGCCGCAAAAGGAGCCGGAGATTCTCGCGCACTGGAAAGAGATTGATCTCTATCAGCGCATGCGTGATGCCGCTGCGGGTCGCCCCAAATTCGTTCTGCACGATGGCCCTCCCTATGCCAATGGCAACATTCACATCGGCCATGCGCTCAATAAAATTCTCAAAGACATGGTGACACGTAGCCAGCAAATGCTCGGCTTCGATTCTAACTACGTGCCGGGCTGGGATTGTCACGGCCTGCCGATTGAATGGAAGATTGAAGAACAATATCGCGCCAAGGGCCGCAACAAGGATGAAGTGCCTGTTGTGGAATTTCGCCAAGAATGTCGCGCCTTTGCGCAAAGCTGGCTCTCCACGCAGCGCGAAGAATTCAAGCGTTTGGGCATCAATGGTGATTGGGATCATCCCTATTCAACAATGGCGTTCCACGCTGAAGCGCAGATTGCGCGCGAGATTATGAAGTTCAAAAACAACGGTCTGCTCTATCGCGGCTCAAAGCCTGTGATGTGGTCGGTTGTTGAGAAGACTGCGCTGGCTGAAGCTGAGATTGAATATCACGATCATCAGAGCGATATGGTTTGGGTGAAGTTTGCTGTGCGCAGCGAAACAGCCTCCAATCTTGCAGGCGCATCCATCGTCATCTGGACGACCACACCTTGGACGCTGCCGGGTAACCGCGCGATTTCCTTCTCGCATAAAATCACTTACGGTCTTTATGAAGTGACCGCCAATGAGCGCGACTTTGGGCCGAAGGTTGGCGAGAAATATATTCTTGCCACCAAGCTCGCCGACGCTGTGGCGGGCTCTGCCAAAATCAGCCTTCAGCACGTGGCGGATGTTGCCGCGCAGGATTTGGCCGCTCTAACTTGCGACCATCCGCTCAAGCATCTGGGTTATGATTTCCTAATTCCGCTTCTCGATGGCGATCACGTCACCGATGACACAGGCACGGGCTTTGTGCACACAGCACCCGGCCATGGTCGCGAAGATTTTGAAATCTGGATGGCGAATGGTCAGCAATTGACCAAGCGCGGCATCAACACCGCCATTCCCTTCACCATTGATGATGACAGTTTCTACACCGCGCAAGCACCCGGCTTTGAAGGCAAGCGCGTCATCACTGATAAGGGCGAGAAGGGCGACGCCAATGAGGCCGTCATCAAGGCGCTCATTGAGGTTGGCAATCTCGTCGCGCGTGGTCGCTTGAAGCATCAATATCCGCATTCATGGCGCTCAAAAAAGCCGGTCATTTTCCGCAACACGCCGCAATGGTTTATTGCGATGGACAAGCCTTTTGATCTTGGCTCATCCCTGCGCAATGTGGCCTTTGATGCGATTGGCAAAACACAATGGGTGCCCGCAGCGGGTGAAAACCGCATTCGCGGCATGGTCGAGAACAAGCCCGATTGGGTGATGTCACGCCAGCGCGCTTGGGGCGTGCCGATCACTGTGTTTGTGCACAAGGAAACCAAAGAACTGCTCAACGATGCTAAGGTCGATGCAGCGATTGCAGCGGCGTTTGATGTTGAGGGCGGCGACGCTTGGTTTAAGGACGGCGCAAAAGAGCGCTTCCTCAAAACCTTCGGTCATGATCCTGACGCCTATGACATGGTGATGGACGTGCTCGATGTCTGGTTCGATTCAGGCTCGACGCATACCTACACGCTCGAAGATCCAAAACACTTCCCCGGCCTTGCAGGCATTCACCGCAAGGTGGATGGCGGACAAGATAGCGTCATGTATTTGGAAGGTTCGGATCAGCATCGTGGCTGGTTCCAATCTTCGTTGCTTGAAAGCTGTGGCACGCGCGGGCGTGCGCCATTCGACATCGTTCTCACACACGGCTTCGTGCTGGATGAGAAGGGTGCCAAAATGTCGAAGTCACTGGGTAATGTGACTGCGCCACAAAGCGTCATCAAAGATTCAGGCGCAGACATTTTGCGCCTTTGGGTGGCAGCCTCTGATTATTCTGACGATCTGCGCATCGGCTCAGAAATTCTCAAGACCTTCGCAGAGACCTATCGCAAGCTCAGAAACACTGTGCGTTGGATGCTGGGCTCTTTGGCGCATTTTGAAGCAAGCCAAAGCGTTGCTTATGCCGACATGCCAGAGCTTGAACGCCTCATGCTGCATCGTCTGTCAGAGATCGCACCCGTGATTGATGCAGCCTATGCAAGCTATGATTATCGCAAAGTGGTGTCGGAGCTGTCGCTCTTCCTCAACACCGATCTGTCGGCGTTCTATTTCGACATTCGCAAAGACACGCTCTATTGCGATGCGCTTTCAAGTGTTGCGCGCAAGGCTTCGCTCACCGTCATTGATGAAATCTTCCGTCGTGTCACAGTTTGGCTAGCACCTATCTTGTGCTTCACTGCAGAAGAAGCATGGCGTGCGCGTTATGCTGACTCTGTGTCGGTTCATCTTGAAACATTCCCCGATACGCCTCAGTCTTGGCGCGATGATGAATTGGCCACAAAATGGCGCACGATCCGCAATGTGCGCCGCGTTGTGACTGGCGCGCTTGAGTTGGAGCGCGCTAAGAAAACAATCGGTTCATCGCTGGAAGCTGCGCCGCGTGTGTTCATTGTTGATGAGGCTTTGCGCGCATTGCTCAACACCACAGACTTTGCCGAAATCTGCATCACGTCAGATATCGCTATTGTGTCTGGTGATGGTCCAGCTGATGCGTTCCGGTTGAATGATGTGCAAGGCGTGGCCGTCGTGGTGGAAAAAGCTGAGGGCACAAAATGTGCGCGCTCTTGGAAAATTTCACCTCTTGTTGGCAGCGATCCAGAATTTACCACTGTCACACCCCGTGACGCTGATGCTCTTCGTGAGCTGAAGGCAGCGGGTCGTCTCGAAGGGTTTGCTGTATGAAGCTGATCGGTCTGTCTGCCCGCCAATTTGGGGCTCTGACAGCAGCGGTCACTCTGCTGATCGACCAGACGCATAAAATCTGGATGATTGATGTGTTCCAGATTGCCAACCGGGGCCGCGTCGAAGTGACGCCGTTTCTGGACTTGGTCATGGCTTGGAATACGGGCGTGTCCTATTCCTTGTTCAGGGCTGAGAGCGATCTTGGCCGTTACGCATTGCTGGCGGTGGCACTTCTGGCCACGCTTGCTTTGGGTGTCTGGCTATGGCGTTCCGAAAAATGGCCCCTCGCGCTGGGTTTGGGGATGATTATCGGCGGGGCGCTGGGCAATGCCTATGATCGCTGGGCCTATGGCGCGGTGGCGGATTTCTTCTATTTCCACCTTGGCAGCTTCTCGTGGTATGTCTTCAATGTGGCCGACGTGGCAATCGTTGCTGGTGTTGGCCTGCTGCTGTATGACTCTTTTCTGGCCAAGCCAGAAGGATCAGCTCCTAGCGTGTGATGGAAGCACGGCAGGGGGTCTGCCTGCACACGGATGCCCTTTGGGGCGTCTGTCTAAAAAATGCCTTGATAGCGTTGCTTTAGTGAGCGGTCGCTTTCAGGCTTGGAAATATCTGACGGGGGTCGGACATGGTGCCGCAATTGAAGATTTTGAACGGATTTGTGGCCTGCGCGCTTTTGGCGGTGGTGGGGCTCGGTTCGACCTTGCCTGCCCACGCGGAAGAAAAGACGATGACCTCGACCGTTCTGGGCGTTTTTGGCCTATCGAGCGATAAGGACGAGGACGGTATTCAATATCGCGAGCGCGCTCCGCTTGTCATTCCCCCTAAGCTTGAGCTTCCAGCGCCTGCCAAGCCTGTGACGGCTCGTTCCGCTGCTTGGCCGCAAGATCAGGAAATCGCCCGCAAAAAGAAGAAGGCCGAAGAGGCACGCGCTCAGCGCAAAGAAGATCCAACCCTTATGACTGCGCAAGAGCTGCGCGATATTCGTCTTGATAAGCCCGTCGAGCGTGCGCCTGATCCCTGCGCCCATGTTGAGTTTGGCGCGATCTGCAATCAAGAAGCCTTTTGGAACAGCCTCAAGCTGACCAAAAAAGAAGAGAAAGTTCTTCCCCCAGGACAAGAGCCTGAGCGTGAATACCTGACCCAGCCACCTAAGGGTTTCATGGCAGCCAATAAGCAGGTTAAGCCGACCTTTGAGGCGCCCCGTCAGGAAGTTGATCTGGGTGATCCACGCGCACAAATGCGCGAAGAGGCACGCCGCAAAAGCGAAGATTAGTAACGCTTTGAAGAGTTTCCCTCCCCTATTTTGGGATAGGGGACTGACGCAGGGCGGTTGAAGGACTATATTGTAACAACGGCCCCGCCATTTGGCAGGGTTGGTCCTTCAGCCTTTGGATCCCATGCGCGCATCATTTCCAAATCCTTCGCCCTCGCTGACCCCCGGATCTGCCTCTGATGCAGATCGACAGGCGGGCGCCAACGTCACACACGCCCGTCTCGAAAACGGTCTTGAGGTTGTTGTCATTCCCGATCATCGCGCGCCTGTGGTCACGCATATGGTTTGGTATCGCAACGGGTCTGCTGATGATCCATCGTCCAAATCGGGTATTGCGCATTTCCTAGAGCATCTGATGTTCAAGGGCACAAAGAACCATGCGCAGGGTGCATTTTCCGAGCTGGTCGCTGAATTGGGCGGGCAAGAGAACGCATTCACATCCAACGATTACACCGCCTATTATCAGCGCGTGCCGCGCGATCATCTGGCCGTGATGATGGAATATGAAGCCGACCGTATGGTGAACCTTGTGCTCACCGATGAGGTTGTGGCACCCGAGCGCGATGTTGTGCTTGAAGAGCGCCGCATGCGCACTGACACGGATCCTGCTGCCCAATTGAACGAAGCAGTGCAGGCCGCTCTCTACATGCATCACCCCTATGGCAAGCCAATCATTGGTTGGCAGCACGAGATTGAAAGCCTCAATCGCGAAGATGCGCTTGCCTATTATGATCGTTTTTACACACCAGAAAATGCTGTGTTGATTGTTGCTGGCGATGTTGAGCCGGATGAAGTCATCGCTCTGGCAAAGACAATCTATGGACCGATTGCACCGCGCGGCGAGCCACCAAAGCGTTCGCGTCCGCAAGAGCCGCCACCACGCGCGCACCGTTTGGTGACGCTGGCCGATGAGAAGGTTGAGCAGCCGAGCCATCAGCGCGTCTATCTCGTCCCATCTTACACAACGGCAAAAGCTGGTGAGGCAGAAGCGCTTGAAGTTCTGGGCCATCTGATTGGCGGCGGTTCAACAAGCCTGCTGTATCATAGCCTCGTTGTGGAGCAGAAAATCGCTGTGGCAGCGGGCGCTTATTACATGGGCACTTCGCTCGATGATACGCGCTTTTATGTCTATGCCGTGCCGGCCGCTGATGTGACGTTGGAAGCGTTGGATAAAGCCATCTGCGACATCATTGCAAAAGTCTCGATTGAGGGCATTTTGGACGATGATCTTGTGCGCACCAAAACGCGCCTCGTCGCTGATGCCATCTATGCGCAGGACAATCAGACCTCGCTGGCGCGTTGGTATGGCGCTGCACTGACCACCGGACATACGGTGGATGATGTGCGTGCATGGCCAAACCGCATTGATGCTGTGAGTGCTGAGCACGTCAAAGAGGCTTGCCACACTTGGCTCGACGAGCGTCGCTCGGTCACTGGCTTTCTGCTGCCGGTCGCGCACGCTCCCGTCGCTTGATGTAACGATTGATTTGGAACACTCATGACTGCTCTTTTAACTTCACGATCAACATCGCGCGCATCGACGGTGCAAAAAGTCGTCTCCCCTGGCGGGATTCAGGCTTGGCTTGTCGAAGATTATGCAGTGCCTTTGGTTGCCTTTGATTTCGCTTTCGCCGGTGGCGCCTCACAAGATCCGCAGGGCAAGGCTGGTGCTGTCACAATGATGGCTGGCATTCTGGATGAGGGTGCTGGCGATCTTGATGCCGACGCCTTTCATCGTGCGCTGGATGATAAAGCGATTGAGATTTCTTTCTCGGCTGATCGCGATCACACGCAGGGCCGCCTCAAGACACTCACGCGCAATATTGACGCAGCGTTTGAATTGTTGCGCATGGCTGTGCAGTCGCCACGCTTCGACGACGATGCCATTGAGCGTATCCGTTCGCAAATGATTGCAGGCCTCAAGCGTGAGGCCAATGATCCTGATGCAATGGCTGGCAAGTTGTGGCGCGAAATGGCCTCGCCCAATCATCCTTATGCGCGCTCAGCGCGTGGTGATTTGGACTCACTGCCCACTATCCAACGACAGGATTTGGTTGATCTGCGCCGCAAGATTTTGGCCCGCGATCATTTGAAAATTGCTGTTGTGGGCGCCATTGATGCAGCCCATCTTGCGCGTCTGCTTGATCATGTGTTTGCAGGTCTTCCTGCCAAGAGTGATTTGACGTCGATTGCTGATGTCGCCATTGCCCCAGAGGGTGGCCGCAAGATTATTGATCTTGATATTCCGCAATCCACCATCCGCTTTGGTCTGCCCGGCATTGCCCGCAAAGATCCCGATTATATGATTGCCAGCGTGGTCAATCACATTCTGGGCGGCGGCGTTTTCTCGGCACGACTGTTTCGCGAAGTGCGTGAAAAGCGCGGGCTTGCCTATTCGGTCTATTCGCAGCTCGCATCCTTTGACCATCTGGCGATTTTTGCTGGCGGCACATCCACCAAGAATGAACGTGCGGCTGAATCACTGTCTGTGATTGAAGAAGAAATCACCAAGCTTGCGGACGAGGGCCCAAGCGAGGACGAGTTGGCCAAGGCCAAGAAATATCTAATCGGCTCTTATGATCTGCGCTTTGACACATCGACCAAAATTGCCAGCCAGCTTGTGCAATTGCAGTTGGAGGATTTTGACGTCACCTATCTCGATCAGCGCAATGATCTGATTGAAGCCGTGACATTGGAAGATGCCAAACGCGTCGCCAAACGTCTGTTTGCAGGCAAAAAGCTTTTGGTCGCCGTGGCTGGTAGGCCTGAAGGCATGGTCAATTCGTAATGGCGCATTGATAGCCTGATATGACAGTCCGTCGCCTCGATCCCATCCTCGTTGACCGCATTGCAGCTGGTGAAGTTGTTGAGCGTCCCGCCTCTGCGGTCAAAGAGCTTGTTGAGAACGCCCTTGATGCGGGTGCGACGCGGGTTGAGATTGTTATTGAAGCGGGTGGGCGCACACTGATCCGTGTCACCGATAATGGCTCGGGCATGAATGCGCAGGATCTCGCTCTGGCGGTTGATCGTCATGCGACATCGAAAATTCCTGATGGTGATCTCTCGAATATTGCCACACTGGGATTTCGCGGCGAGGCATTGCCCTCCATCGGCTCTGTGGCAACTTTAGAAATTACGTCGCGTGCAAGGGGTGCTGATCAGGCGCATGTGATCCTCGTCGATCAGGGCATCAAACATCCAATTGCGCCTGCGGCCCTCACGCAAGGCACGCGCATTGATGTGCGCGATTTGTTTGCAGCTACACCTGCGCGCTTAAAGTTTCTCAAAACAGATCGCGCTGAAGCGCAAGCGGTTGCGGATGTCTTAAAACGTTTGGCGATGGCCCATCCCACAGTGCGGTTTGCGCTGTCGGGCGATCTCATTTCCGGTTTTGATTATGCGGCTTGCTCGGCTGAATCTGAGGGCACATTGGCGCGTATTGCGCAGGTGTTGGGCGCGGATTTTCGCGCCAACGCTTTGGCCGTCGATGCGGAGCGCGAGGGTATCACCCTCACCGGTTTTGCTGGTCTGCCAACATGGCACAAGGCCACGGCGCAATCGCAATTTCTATATGTGAATGGCCGCCCCGTGCGTGATCGCGTTTTGCAGGGTGCTGTGCGCGCGGCCTATATGGATTATCTGCCCTCCAATCGTCATCCTGCACTTGTGCTGTTCATCAACTGCGATCCGCGCTTTGTGGATGTGAATGTGCATCCAGCCAAAGCCGAAGTGCGCTTCAAAGATCCCGGTCTTGTGCGCGGTTTGATCGTTGGTGGATTGAAGCAAACGCTCGCTGATGCGCTGCATCGTGCAACACCGGAAGGTGGCTCGCGCACATTGGATGCTTTGGCGCGCCGCAGTTTTTCCGGCGTGCAGAATTGGGATTGGCGCGCCTCACCGGCTGCGCCCATGTCTGCCCCCATGTCTGCATCGATGTCTGCGCCGCAAGGATTTCGTGAGTCTCCGCAGGCCATTTTTGACACAGGCGCGCCTTCTGCCGATGTGCGTGCGCATGAACATCAAGCCCGCGTGGATCATTTGGATGCGCCCTTGGGTGCCGCGCGTGCGCAATTGCACGACACTTATATTCTGGCGCAAACGCGTGATGGCATGGTGTTGGTTGATCAGCACGCCGCCCACGAGCGTCTTGTCTACGAGCGCCTCAAGCGCCAACGCGATCAATCAGGCATTGCGCGCCAAGGTCTGCTGATTCCGCTCGTCATTGAGCTGCCCCAGTCTGATGTGGAGCGCCTTGTCGATCACGCGGCTCTGCTAGGTGATCTTGGTCTCACGATTGAAGCTTTTGGGCCCGGTGCAATTGCGGTGATGGAAGTGCCGGTGCTCATTCAAAATGGCGCGATAGAGCGCTTGGTGCAGGACGTCGCCGAAATGCTGGCCGAGGACAATGGCGCACAGCCATTGGAGAAAAAACTCGATCATGTCTTGGCGACAATGGCCTGCCATCATTCCGTGCGCGCGGGGCGTCGTCTGTTGGGCGATGAGATGAATGCGCTGTTGCGTGAGATGGAGCGGACGCCCGGCTCAGGCCAATGCAATCATGGTCGCCCTACTTATGTTGAGCTCAAGCTCGCTGATATTGAACGATTGTTCGGGCGAAAATAATCAACCCAGAACGCGCAGAATCACAATCTGCGTTTCGCCATAGATGCGTTGTTCGAGCTGCTCATAGGATGGCGGCAGCGGCAAGGGGGCTGACGCAAGCTCTTCCACCACGCACAACGAGCCCGGCGCAAGCCAACGACCATCGGCCAGACTTTTCAACGCAAGTGGTGCCAGATCCTTGCCATAGGGCGGATCAAGAAAGGCCAGCGTGAACGGCTCGCCCGCAGGCGCATCACCGAGCTTTGTTGCATCCCGCCGAAAGATCCGTGTCACACCACCAAGGCCCAAAGCTTCGACATTGCCGCGCACGAGTGAACGCGCTTCAGAGCCATCGTCAACAAACAGCGCAAAGTTGGCACCGCGTGAGACGGCTTCGATACCGAGCGCGCCCGTGCCGGCAAACAGATCGACAACGCGCGCACCTTCCAGCACGTCGTCATAGCCATGTGACAAAACGTTAAACAGGCTCTCGCGCAAACGATCCGATGTTGGTCGGATCATCTGCGATGAAGGGCTGATGAGATTGCGGCCTTTAAGGCTGCCGCCGATCACACGCATGGCTTGGCTCAGCGGCTAGTGCGCGGGCCACGCCCGCCACCGCCAGATGGACGACCACCGGGTGGACGCGAGCCACCGGGTGATTGACGCGAAGACGGTTTGCCGCCTGTCGGCTTGCTGCGCGCACCAAAGTCAGAACGCGGACGTTCATCGCGTGAAGCGCGCTGCGGGCCATCACGACGTGGCGCTTTATCGTCGGCAAAACGATCACGTGGCGTGCTCTTGCGGCCAGTCATTGGACGACCACCTTCGGTGCGTCCCTCGCTGCGAGCAGGTTTGAAATCACGCGAAGGTTTTGAATCGCGTGTGTCACGTGAAGGTCTTGAATCGCCACGTGAAGATCTTGCACCATCGCGTGAAGCGCGTGGCTTCTGCTCCGAGCCTTCTTCTGCAAAGCGACGGCTGTTGCGGCTATCCTCAACTGGCTTGCCGCGCGGTGCTTTGACGCGCTCGACAGCAACGGAGCGACCATTGCGATCCTCCGTCTCGCCGCGCTCAATTTGACGACGCACAGCAGGGGCTCTTTCACGCTCAGCGCGCATGGCTGACACATGCTTATGCGCACCGGGCTTTGGTCGATCAACGCGCGGGCGCGGTGGCTCTTCAACTTCCACAGCGGGACGATCACTCATGCCGCGATGAGCTCTGGATACAGGTGCCACATGGCGAGCGTCGCGACGTTCATCGCGTGTGCGTGGTTGGCGCACGGGCTCATCATCATAATCATGCGAGTCGGATGTGTAGAGAACCGGCGCATTGAAATCGCTGCCAGCTTCTTGGGTAAGCGTGTCGCCCAGCTGATCTTGCAAGATGCGTGTTTTGACTTCTTCGACGCTACCTTCAGGCAAATCATTGAGCTGGAAGGGGCCAAACGAAATACGGATCAGGCGGTTCACGGCGAGGCCGAGATGTTCAAGCACGCGCTTGATCTCGCGGTTCTTACCTTCGCGCAGACCCATGGTCAGCCAAACATTGGCGCCCTGTGTGCGGTCGAGCTTGGCGTCGATACCTGCGTATTCGATGCCATCAATCGTGATGCCTTCACGCAGCTCATCGAGCTTTGCTTGATCTGTCTGACCATTGGCGCGCACGCGATAGCGACGCAGCCAGCCGGTGGCAGGCAATTCCAGCACGCGTGCCAATCCACCATCATTGGTGAGCAGCAGCAGGCCTTCAGTGTTGATGTCGAGACGACCAATCGTGACAACGCGTGGCAGCCAGATCGGCAGCGCGCTGAAGATTGTGTCGCGCCCTTCAGGATCGCGATCTGTGGTTACGAGACCGCGTGGCTTGTGGAACAAGAACAGACGTGTGCGTTCTTTTTGGGAAAGCACCTGTCCATCAACAAGCACATTGTCCTCAGGCACAACATTGACGCCGGGCGAGGTGAGCTTGACGCCGTTGACCTGAACACGGCCGTCAGCAATCCATTGCTCGGCATCACGACGCGAGCAAAGGCCCACACGCGCCATTACTTTTGCAATACGCTCGCCGGGCATTGTGCTGGGAACATGTGTTGCTTCGCGTGCAGGACGTGCGCGTGGCGCATAGGCACGCTCTGGGCGTGGACCTGAACGCGATGTGCCTTCATTGAAACGCTTCTTGGCGCGATCTTCACGCGCTGCACCAAAGCCACGCGTAGGTGAGCGTGGCCCGTCGCGCGAGTCTGATCGGGAAAAACGACCTTCGCTGCGTGGCTCATACTCACGCTCAATGCGCGGCTGATAGGGGCCTTCGCCGGGTGATTTGTATTTGCTCTCGCCGCGCTTTTCAAACGAGCGCTCGCCGCCGCCTGTGCGTGGGCTGAATGATTTGCGATCATCACCACCACGACCTTCACGAGGTCCTGTTGAGCGCGGACGATCACCGTCAGGGCGTTTGGCAAACGAGCGTTCACCGTCTGGGCGCTTTGCAAAAGGCCGGTCGCCATCGGGGCGTCGGCTGCTGCGCTCGTCGCGTGATTTTCCGCCACCTGCGGACGCACCAAAGCCACCGCCGGGCTTGCCGCGGAAGGGCTTGTCGCCAGAGGGTTTGCCCCCTGATGGGCGGCCACCGGCGCGCTTGTCGCCACCAGGGCCACCTGAGCGGCCTGAAAAAGTCTTGCCGCCCGGCTTGCGGGGGCCTCGTCCGTCGTGATTGCTATTATCGGTCATGTTGTTCTGATAGAGCATTTTGAGGATAAGTGGAAACCAGTTCGTCCCAAGATCGCCAATAAAAGCTGTTGGCGAAGCCTCAATGGTGACAAATGTGCCCAACTGGTGATGAGGATCGATCAAATGGCCGATAGACCCGACCCAATGGGTCTCGCCTTCGAACAGGCCCAAGCCGCCGCCGCTCGGGGCGAAGTGCCTGTTGGGGCCGTCATTGTCTATCAGGGCGAGGTCATCGCCAGTGCTGGCAATCGCACGCTGGAGGACAAAGATCCGACCGCCCATGCTGAAATGTTGGTGATCCGTGCGGCTGGCCAAAGTCTGGCCAGCGAGCGTCTCATCGATTGCGATCTCTATGTGACCTTGGAGCCCTGCGCCATGTGTGCCGGCGCTATTTCCTTCGCCCGGCTTCGGCGCGTGTATTTTGGGGCGGCTGATCCCAAAGGTGGGGCCGTTGAACATGGCCCGCGCTTCTTTGCGCAACCAACCTGCCACCATGTCCCTGAAGTCTACGGCGGATTGCGAGAGAGCGAATCCGCCGATTTGTTGAGGGCTTTTTTCAAAGATCGACGCAGCTAAACCTTAGCGCACCAGAGCGCTGAGAATGAGCCGATTGATCTTCTGGCGCTGGCGAGCGTTGAGTAGCTCGCAAAGGTCAGCCGCCTTTTGCCGCAATTGCTGAAGATGTGAGACTTTCTCCGTCATGGTTGCCAGATGGCAATCAACCAATTCGGTCACATCTGCAGGGCGGTCCATGCTGCGCGCAGCAGCGGTGCTGTCAAAATCTTCATCGCAGTTGGCTGTGCGCTCAAGTGCGCGCGCAAAATCCTCCCATGGTTTTTGCTGCGCTTGATTGATGCCAATTTCGAGGCGGATCAAATTCAGCCGGTTGGGCATTGCACTTGGCCGCACGTGATGCATCGTGACGTGGTCGTGTGACGCGAAAGCTAAACTCATAATAGAATCCTTTCATCTGGCTGGTCATGAGACCGGCAACAGCAATGTGAGTGGGGCGATCTGCGTGCCGATGACATTGCAGATCAAACGAAGTGAGGCAGTGCGAAGTTTAGGCTGAGCGACGAAGCTCGCGCTCTTCTTCGAGGGGGAGCGTCACCACATTGTCCTGTGTTGCAGGTGTGGGATCGATCGCCAGTTCGGTTGCTCTAACGGTGCGTGCGTTGAAGCAATCGTAATTCCAAAGCATGAAACGTGCTTGAGCCCGCACGAAGTCATCAACCGTGCGCATTTGCTGCATATCGCGCATGAAATCGAACATATTCACCATGAAATCATACGGAATGCGCGTGATTTCACCCGTCATATCCTTGACCGTTTTTTCGATCTCATCGCATTTTGGACAAGCTTCGCTGACGGGCTCTGGCGTTAAATCACGCGGGTTCATATTCAGCCTCCCTGAATTTTAATTTCGTAAATTGACTGGGAACGACGTGCCAAACGTCCGCCGGTAAGAACCAGCATTGTCTCAACAACAGATGGGGGAGTTGATTGGTTCCGTCTGCGCTTAAAAAAATATGCGACTAAAGAAGAATGAAACTGTCTAGGCTGCGCTTGACCTCATCCTTGATTTGGTCAGCCGATTCGAGAATGTCGCGGGCGCGGAAAAAGTCCAGCGCGCGGAATTGATCGACGCTTGGACGCAATAAAATATCGGGCGCTTTGACGCTCAACATTTGAGCCGTCAGCGTGCTTTGCATAATCTGTGCAGCACCAAACATCGCCTCAAATGGGGTCGGCATTTTTTGGCTCACCATAGCTGGGCCGCGCGCGACATCGCAGGCCACAATCCTATCGCAATGGTTTTCCAAAACGCGGTAGGGCAGTGGGTTCACTGCGCTGCCATCAATCAAAAACGCGCCTTGCGCCTCAACTGGTTGCAGCAATCCCGGAATGGCCATGGAAGCTGCAACGGCCGGTGCCAAAGGTCCCGTTGAGAAAACCATTTCACAGCGCCGGTCGAAATCTGTGGCGACGGTGAAAAAAGGGCACAGCAGATCTTCGAAATGGTCTGGCACGTCTGAGGGCCAGAACAGATCCAGCAAAATCTCGCCATCCAAAAGCACAGGATTGCTGCCCAAGGCTGTCAGCATATGGCGGAAACGTCCAATGCGCGCTTGCAACAACCGCGCTGTGACATCGGCGCGATTGCGGAACACGCTCAACACATGGGCGCGCAACTCACGCCCGCTCATGCCAGCTGCATAGGCAGCGCCCACAACAGCCCCCATGGATGAACCTGCAATCGCGCATGGGCGCAGGCCCAATTCATCAAAGGCTTCCAGTACAGGTATATGCGCCAAACCACGCGCACCACCTGCGCCAAGTGCGAGGCCAATCCGAGGCGTGTCAGTCGATTGTGTCATCAAGCCTTGATAGCACGCCAACCTATATCGCGGCGACAAAAACCGCCGGGCCAGTTGATCAAATCAATGGCGGCATAGGCGCGCTGCTGCGCTTGGGCTGGGTTTGCACCTCGCGCGGTAATGTTGAGCACACGCCCACCATTGGCCAGTAGGCGAAGACCTTCGCGGCGCGTGCCAGCGTGATGAACAGTCACGCTCTCCATCGCAGCCGCACGTTCAATGCCTTCAATGACTGTGCCGGTCTCTGGTGCTTCAGGATAGCCCTTGGCCGCAAAGACGACGGTGAGCGCCGTGTCGGATGATAGATGCGTGTGCGTGGTTTTCAGCTCGCCATTGGCGCAGGCAATAAACAGCTCAAGCAAATCATCTTGCAGGCGTGGCAGCATGACTTGTGTTTCTGGATCGCCAAAGCGTGTGTTGAATTCAATGAGCTTTGGTCCGGCTTCGCCAATCATAAGGCCAGCAAATAGTACGCCCTTAAAGGGAATACCCCGCTGCGCCATGCCGCGCATGGTGGGTTCAATGATCTCGCGCATGACGCGTGCTGTCATCTCGTCCGTCATGATAGGTGCAGGTGAATAAGCGCCCATGCCGCCCGTGTTAGGCCCTTTGTCGCCATCAAAGACGCGCTTGTGATCTTGCGCAGACGCCAAGGCCAGCGCGCGTGTGCCATCGCACAGCGCAAAGAACGAGGCTTCTTCGCCATCGAGAAAATCTTCGACCACAACTTCAGCGCCAGCTGCGCCAAATGCACCGCCAAAAATCAAATCAATCGCAGCCAGCGCTTCATCAACGCTTGTGGCCACGATGACGCCTTTGCCAGCGGCCAGACCATCAGCCTTGACCACAATAGGCGCGCCCTTTTTGCGCACATAGGCTTTGGCGGCATCGGCCTGCGTGAAGCGCTCATAATCTGCCGTGGGAATGGAAAACTCTCGGCACAAATCCTTGGTGAAGCCTTTAGAGCCTTCCAGCTGAGCTGCGGCTTTGGAGGGGCCAAAAGCTTTGATGCCGGCAGCTTCCAAATCATCCACCAGACCGGCCACGAGTGGCGCTTCTGGGCCGACCACCACAAGCTCGACCTTCATGAGCCGGCAAAAATCCACCACCGCCTGATGGTCCGTGACCTTGAGGACAACGTTCTCGGCAATGTCCGCTGTGCCGGGGTTGCCGGGTGCGACAAATAATTTGCCAAGGCGAGGGCTCTTTTTGAGGGCGATGGCGATGGCGTGTTCACGTCCGCCAGAGCCGATAAGAAGCACGTTCATGGTTGATCCTGCAGGGGTAGTCCTATCCAAAACATGGCCTGTGTGTAGGCCAGCGGGCCTGTTGGGGCAATCTCTTATGGAGCTGGCCGGTCCATCCCCACAGACCTTATTTATCTTCCCGCCACTTGGATGACTGGCGGGGCGGCGCTGAATCGTCCATATCAGGACGATGGTGGATAAAGTCGACACGAATGCCCCTGAACTGACTGTTGCCGAGCTTTCTGGCGCGCTCAAGCGCACCATTGAAGATCGCTTCGGCTATGTCCGTGTGCGCGGCGAAGTGTCGGGCTATCGCGGGCCCCATTCCTCCGGCCATGTCTATTTCAGCCTCAAAGACGCCAATGCCCGCATTGATGCGGTCATTTGGAAGGGCGTGTTTGGCCGTATGCGCATCCGCCCTGAAGATGGGCTTGAGGTGATCGCGACGGGTAAGGTGACAACCTTCCCCGGCAAATCCTCCTATCAACTTGTCATCGAACAAATTGAGCCCGCTGGTGTCGGCGCGCTGATGGCTTTGCTGG
>CAIUDK010000266.1 GCA_903897875.1 uncultured Hyphomicrobiales bacterium | reverse complement strand
ATATACTCTTTGCGAGCATAAAGGTCGAGGGGTGTGGGGGATTATTTTTTGGGGGGGTGGGCGGAGATTAGGGTGCCTTGCCCTCAAAAGTACATGGTGCACTTGGCGGGTCGCCGCAAAACCGCTTCAAGTCCCGCCACCCTGCGCATTTACGGTCTGGCTTCCTCCAGCCAGGCCCACCTTTGCATCCGCAGCCTGAGCAGCGCTCCGGCTCAGTCGCGTTGGTTTCCAAAGCACAATGTGTTTCGGGTGGCGTGCCACAAACTGACGCAAGCTCATGGTTGCTAACGCAATGGCCGTCTGGCGCACGATAGCCGGGCCCACCACGCAGACCGCAACCATACGTGTTGTTCTGGGCAAACACAGGCGCGGCGATGGAGCTAAAAAGAGTCAAAAAAATAATCGAAACAAGCCATATTCTCATGAAAATAACCCAAGAGAGATTTTAGTCTCATCCTCACGTCTGTCCCGGACGCAGCTTATAAAAGATATGGCTGCCTATTTTATCCATGCGCTTTAAGGCCCGCGCCCAGTGGGGCTTCACGTAGTTTGCATGGTAATGCGTCGAGCCGCCCACGTCTGACACATAGGTTTTACCCTGCAAGACTGAACGCGCGATGCGGGTGGCGTCGCGCCATGCGTCGGGCTCATTGATGCGCAGCGCATGGCCATCGCATGCAAATGAGAATTGGCAAGCATTGTGGTGATGTCGGTTTTGATAGACGACGCCGCAAATCGTCGTTGGATAGAGGCCGCTGGAGGCGCGGTTGAGCACCACTTGCGCCACCGCCGCTTGGCCCTCTTCTGGCTCGCCGCGCGCTTCAAAATAAATTGCCTCGGCCAGACAGCGCTGTTCACGTGGACCAAGATCTTGATCGATCAGGGCCGCATAATCGGCGCGCAGGCTAGGCTTGCCCGGTGCCGCTGGAGGTGACAAGGCGGGCGGCGTCATTTTGGCTGGGCCTTGTGGAAGCCCGGCGGAGATTTGCGGAAGGCGTGGCGCGGTCACAGCCGCCATCACTTCAACCGGTGTCTGGTCGCGCATGGCTGGCGTGCTGGAGCCCAGCGCAATGGCGCGCGGCACGGCTGGCGTTGAACCATCCACCACGCGCGGCTGGACGGTATGGGTGCGCAACACCGGGGCGGGCGCAACATTTGTGCTTGTAGCATCGCCGGCGGCGACCGATTGCGTGGTGGTGGAGCTATCTGTCTCAGTCGGTTCAAAATTGGACACGGAGTCGAGGCCCGGCACATCGCCCTCAGAACTCACAAAACCATCGAAGGCTATATATTCTTCGCCCGAAAGCATCAGCTCGCTGGCACGAAACGCATCTAGGCCCTGACGGCGCAATTTGGTGTCGAAGGTTGGGCGCAGGCCCACAAACGGATCGGCGCGATGGCTGCGATCGAGTTGCGGAAAGGTGCGTGCATTGACCTTGAGGCCAACACGCGGCTCACGCTCTTCTGGCAAAGTGGTGAGCTCTTCTCGCTCGCCCAGCGTTAGGCTGGCATAACGCAACACGGTATCATCGGAACGCAGTGAGAGGCCGAAGGCACCGTTGAGAGAGGCAGTCGAGGCTGGCACCAAATCGAGCGGTTCACTGGGGGCGCGCAAAATCATCGGCGAGAGGCTCGCGCCAATCGACGCCTCCTGCCCGGCGTCGGCGGTGAAGGACACAATGAGTCCAAACCCCAACACCCACGGCGCAATCACGCCCACTGCCCAACCAAATCCAATCCGACGCATACGCAACCCGACAAGACGCAAACCCGTGCGCGGCAAACATGCACGCGCAACCCGTAGTCTTGACTATGGCGAAGTATGGTTGAAGCTCAGTTACCTAGCGGCACAAAGCTGCGTGCCAAAATAGGACAAATCAGAGAGGACAGAACAGAGAGCGCAGTTTAGAGAGGAACAGCCTGTTTGCCCAAAACAAGGACAATCAGAAAATAGATGCCAAGGCCGATAAGAAAACCAGTGAAGCGGCCATTCATATGCAAGGGCATGAGGCCATAGCGAATGCCGATAACCAAAATGGAAATATCAAACATCAACGACACCACCAGCAGCACGATCAAGGGCGAGGCCAAGATGGTGCTCAACTCTGGCATGACAACTTGCAACACGCCCAACACAAGGCCCGCGATGGCCATAATGGCGATGTAGATATTGCGGGACAGGTTCATGGTGCGGTTCTTTTCTGATTATGGAGCCAGTGTTGGTTTGCGCCCCAAACTGCGGGGCGCAAATTCAAATCGTGCATCAAGCCTGACTGACGGCCTTTTTGCCCAAAGCGGCTTGTGCTGCAGCCAGACGTGCGATTGGCACGCGGAACGGTGAGCATGAGACGTAATCCAAACCAACGCGCTCACAGAACGCGATAGAGGCTGGATCGCCGCCATGTTCGCCGCAGATTCCGAGCTTGATGTCGGGGCGCGTTTTGCGTCCACGCTCAACAGCAATCTGCACCAATTCGCCCACACCCTCTTGATCGAGTGTCACGAATGGATCGGATGGCAAAATGCCCTTGGCTGTGTAGGGGCCCAAGAACGAGGCCGCATCATCGCGCGAAATGCCCAAGGCCGTTTGCGTCAGATCGTTGGTGCCAAACGAGAAGAATTCTGCGGTCAGCGCAATGTCACCAGCGCGCAAAGCGGCGCGTGGCAATTCGATCATTGTGCCCACTTGATAAGGCACGGTGACGCCCGTCTCTTTGGCCACAGCCTCAGCCATCGCAACAATGCGGGCCTTGACCAAATCCAACTCAGTGCGCGCCATCACGAGCGGCACCATGATTTCGGCGGTGACTGGCTTGCCAGTCTTTTTGCCAGCTTCAACAGCGCCTTCAAAAATCGCGCGCGCTTGCATTTCTGCAATCTCAGGATAGGCCACGGCCAAACGCACACCGCGGAAGCCGAGCATCGGATTGAACTCATGCAATTCTGACGCACGACGACGCAGCTTTGCAGGATCAGCGCCCATAGCGGCGGCCACTTCTGCAATGTCCTCATCGGTGTGGGGCAAGAACTCATGCAACGGCGGATCCAGCAGACGGATCGTGACAGGCAGACCCGACATGATCTCGAACAGATCCATGAAATCTTGACGCTGCATCGGCAACAATTTGGCAAGCGCGTGACGACGACCCTTTTCGTCATCGGCCAAAATCATCTCGCGCACAGCGACAATGCGATCCCCTTCAAAGAACATATGTTCTGTGCGGCAAAGACCAATGCCATCAGCACCAAAGCTGCGGGCTGCGCGTGCATCAGCTGGCGTTTCGGCATTGGTGCGCACTTTCATGCGACGCACCGCATCAGCCCATTCCATCAGGGCCGCAAAATCGCCCGACAATTCTGGCTGCAACATTGGCACAGCGCCCACCAACACCTGACCCAAAGAGCCATCAATGGTGATGATGTCACCCTTCTTAAACGTCTGTCCGGCGCAGGTGATTGTCTTGGCCGCATAATCAACGCGAATGGTGCCAGCACCTGACACGCAAGGCTTGCCCATGCCGCGCGCCACAACAGCCGCATGCGATGTCATGCCACCGCGTGTGGTCAAAATGCCTTCCGACGCATGCATGCCGTGAATGTCTTCTGGGCTTGTCTCAACACGCACCAGAATCACTTTGCGACCTGCATTTTTCAGCAATTCTGCTTCATCTGAATCAAACACGATCTCTCCGCAAGCCGCGCCCGGTGAGGCTGGCAGGCCGGTCGCAAAAATCTTGCGCTCAGCATTGGGATCAATGGTGGGATGGAGGAGCTGATCGAGCGAGGCAGGATCAACGCGCAAAATCGCTTCTTCATGTGTGATGAGCTTTTCAGCTGCCATCTCCACAGCCATGCGCAAGGATGCTTTTGCTGTGCGCTTGCCGCTGCGAGTCTGAAGCATCCAAAGCTTGCCGCGCTCGACGGTAAACTCCAGATCCTGCATGTCACGATAGTGCTTCTCAAGCAGAACGGTGACGCGCATAAATTGAGCAAACACTTCTGGCATCAACGTCTCTAATGACGGGCGATCAGAATGAGCGGCAATGCGCGCGGCTTCTGAAATGTTTTGCGGTGTGCGAATACCTGCCACCACATCTTCGCCCTGCGCATTAACGAGAAACTCGCCATACAATTCATGCGCGCCAGTTGATGGATTGCGCGTGAAGGCAACGCCGGTGGCCGATGTTTCGCCCATATTGCCAAACACCATGGCCTGCACGTTGACGGCGGTGCCCCAGCTTTCTGGAATATCATTCAAGCGGCGATAGGTGATGGCGCGCTGGTTCATCCATGAGGAGAACACAGCCCCAATCGAGCCCCACAATTGCTCATGCGGATCTTGTGGGAAGGGACGGCCAATCGTCTCTTGAACCTTTGCCTTGTAGCGCTTGACGATCTCGCGCCAATCATTGGCGCTCATATCCGTGTCGAGCATCAGGTTCTTGATGTCTTTGTATTCTTCGAGAATTTCTTCGAAATTGTGATGGTCGATATCGAGCACCACATTGGAATACATCTGGATGAAACGGCGATAGCTGTCCCATGCAAAACGCTCATCGCCAGCTGACGCTGCCACAGCGTCCACCGTGACGTCGTTGAGGCCCAGATTGAGCACGGTATCCATCATGCCCGGCATAGAGGCGCGTGCACCTGAGCGCACCGACACCAAAAGCGGGTTCTTCTCATCACCAAAGACGCGGCCAGCCAATTGGCCGATATAGACCAGAGCGGCCTCGACCTGAGCGGTCAATTCGGCAGGATATTGCTTGGCGTTGGCATAAAAGGCTGTGCAAACTTCAGTCGTGATCGTGAAACCGGGAGGGACTGGCAGTCCCAAATTCGACATTTCAGCGAGATTGGCCCCTTTGCCGCCGAGAAGGTTGCGCAATTCGCTTGCGCCCTCGGCTTTTCCATCGCCGAATGTGTAAACCCATTTCGTCATGTCAAAGTCCTTAAGGGTGAGGCCTGAACTTAAGAGGAGAGTGCCACAAGCGTGTGGCCCTAAATTGCAAAATAATCAATCGGCCAGCCCGACGGAATAGTCGAATCTGATCTTCTTCACAGACAATGCAGCTGATACAACCTCTGCTGGTGGGCTCACTTTGATCCAGCGCAAGTGGTTGTGAGCGCGCGACTCAGGCCAAAACCGGGGCGTCACGTGTTTACCCAGCGCAGATTCTGCCCTGCAGCCTCCGCCAAAGGGATAAAGCCCGCTCAGCTCCCAATTTTGGGCCCTATCTCAGAGTAATATTGCCAAACCTACGCTCAATCCATATTGATTGCCGTATTGATTGGCCGCCCGCCTGTGTTCATTTAAGTGGCGGTCTGCTCCCCTTCCTCGGCTTTTGGCTTAAAGGTTCTTGTGAAACCCGAATTTCTGACCCCCCTCCTCGATAAGGTCTGCGTTCCGCAAGACCTCCGCGCCCTGCCCGAAGCCCAATTGCGGCAGCTAGCGGATGAGTTGCGGCTGGAGACGATCAGCGCGGTGTCCGTCACGGGTGGTCATTTGGGCGCTGGGCTTGGCGTGGTCGAGCTGACGGTGGCGCTGCATTATGTGTTCAATACGCCCGATGATCGGCTGATCTGGGATGTCGGCCATCAGGCCTATCCGCACAAAATTCTCACCGGACGGCGCGACCGTATCCGAACCTTGCGCCAGGCTGGTGGCCTGTCAGGCTTCACCAAGCGCTCGGAATCCCCCTACGACCCGTTCGGCGCAGCCCATTCGTCAACGTCGATCTCGGCGGGCCTTGGCATGGCGGTGGCGCGTGATTTGAGCCATGGCGACAATAATGTGATTGCCGTCATCGGCGATGGCGCGATGTCGGCTGGCATGGCCTATGAGGCGATGAACAATGCCGGCGCGCTCAACTCGCGCCTGATTGTGATTTTGAACGACAACGATATGTCGATTGCGCCACCTGTTGGCGCAATGTCGGCCTATCTGGCGCGCCTTGTATCTGGCGGCTCGTATCGCTCGTTCCGCGAGACAGCCAAACAGCTTGCCAAACATCTGCCGAAATTTTTCTACGACAAAGCCAAGCGCACCGAAGAATATGCGCGCGGGTTTTGGACCGGCGGCACGATGTTTGAAGAGCTGGGCTTTTATTATGTTGGTCCGATTGATGGACACAATCTTGATCATCTTTTGCCCGTGCTCAAAAATGTGCGCGACACGCATAATGGCCCCACACTCATTCATGTGGTGACACGCAAGGGCCATGGCTATTCGCCAGCTGAAGCGTCTGACGATAAATATCACGGCGTCAACACATTCGATGTTGTCACCGGCACGCAGTCAAAACCCAAAGCCAATGCGCCCGCCTATACGCGCGTGTTCGCTGACAGTTTGATTGATGAAGCCAAGCGTGATGATAAAATTGTGGCCGTGACTGCTGCCATGCCGTCAGGCACGGGGCTCGATCATTTTGGCGAACTCTTTCCAACGCGCGCCTTTGATGTGGGCATTGCTGAGCAACATGCTGTGACCTTTGCAGCGGGTCTTGCAACAGAAGGCTATAAGCCCTTCTGTGCGATCTATTCGACATTCTTGCAGCGCGCTTACGATCAAGTTGTGCATGATGTGGCGATCCAGAAATTGCCCGTGCGTTTTGCCATTGATCGCGCCGGACTTGTGGGTGCCGATGGCGCAACACATGCGGGTTCATTCGATATTTCATATCTGACCTGTCTGCCCGACATCGTTGTGATGGCGGCGGCTGATGAGGCAGAACTCGTGCATATGGTTGCGACCGCTGTGGCCTATGATGATGGGCCGATTGCGTTCCGCTATCCACGCGGCGAAGGCGTGGGCGTTGATATGCCAAAGCAAGGCGTGCCGCTGCCCATCGGCAAGGGCCGCATTATGATGGAGGGCTCACGCATTGCGTTGCTCTCGCTTGGCACGCGTCTGGCTGAAGCGCTCAAAGCGGCCGAAGACCTCAACGCTATGGGCCTTTCCACAACCGTGGCCGATGCGCGTTTTGCTAAACCGCTTGATCTGGAAATGATCCGCAAGCTTGCACAAAATCATGATGTGCTCATCACCTTAGAGGAAGGTGGCGTGGGTGGTTTTGGTGCGCATGTGCTGACAGCTTTGAGCGATGAAGGTCTGCTTGATTCTGGTCGCCTCAAAGTGCGCGCGATGACTTTGCCAGATGTGTTTATCGACCACGATAAGCCTGAGCGCATGTATGCCAATGCCGGATTGGATGCGAAGGGCATTGTGGCCAAAGTGGTTGCGACTTTGGGACAGGCTGAGACACCTGCCAAACCCCTCATTGCGTAAGCGCGCCGACGTTCTGCTTGTTGAGAAGCAACTGGCACCCAGCCGCGCCAAGGCGCAAGAAGCCATTGCGGCTGGCCTTGTCAGAGTTGATGGCCGCGTGGTGCAAAAGCCCGCAGAACAAATCGATGAAGATGCCACCATAATGGCGAGCGCGCCCTATCCATGGGTGTCGCGCGGCGGGCTCAAACTTGTGGCCGCACTCGATCATTTCAAAATTGATCCGATGGGCCAGATCGCACTGGATGTGGGCGCATCAACGGGCGGCTTTAGCGATGTGCTGCTAGCGCGTGGTGCGACCAAAATTTATGCGGTTGATGTGGGTCATGATCAACTGCATCCCAAATTGCGCGCCGATCATCGTGTTGTGTCGATGGAGGGCACGGATGCGCGCGTGCTGACACCTGCCATGCTTGATCCATTGCCCCAGCTTATTGT
>CAIUDK010000265.1 GCA_903897875.1 uncultured Hyphomicrobiales bacterium | reverse complement strand
TGGTTAGAATTGGAATCAATCGCATATTTCCGCCCTCGTTAATTTCTCATTCTAAGTGCTGCAGAGTGTCATAAACGCGGCCAGACTTCCAGCGCCCGGCAAACGCGCCCCATAACAAAAAAGCCACGCTGTAAGCGTGGCTTTTGAGTTTGTAGGCTTGAAGAGATGCGGCCAGAAGGCCGCAGCCACATTAGCGCTTCGAGAACTGGAAGCTACGACGTGCCTTCTTCTTACCGAACTTCTTACGCTCAACAACGCGTGAGTCGCGTGTCAAGAAGCCTGCATGCTTCAGCACTGGGCGAAGCTCTGGCTCGTAATAGGTCAGTGCCTTGGAAAGACCATGGCGCACTGCGCCGGCCTGACCTGAAAGACCACCACCAGCACAGGTTACGAAGAGATCGTACTGTGTCTGACGGTTTGCAAGAACGAGTGGCTGGCGAAGAATCATCCGCAGCACAGGGCGTGCAAAATAAGTCTCAACCGGACGACCGTTTACAACGATCTTACCCGAACCTGGCTTGATCCAAACGCGGGCAACCGCGTCCTTACGCTTGCCAGTCGCATAAGCGCGGCCAAGCTTATCAAGCTTTTGAACATGAACAGGTGCATCAGGCTGCGAAGAGACAGCAGTGCCCTTCAAATCCTGGAGCGAAGAAAGTGTCTCTGACATCAGGCGCTCCTTGAATTCTTACGGTTCAGAATCGCAACATCGAGAAGTTGCGGGTTCTGAGCGACGTGTGGGTGATCTGGACCCTTATAAACACGCAAATTGCCGAGCTGCTTGCTGCCAAGCGGGCCGCGTGGAAGCATACGCTGCACAGCCTTCTCAACGATACGCTCTGGGAAACGGCCTTCCAAGATGAACTTGGCTGAACGCTCTTTGATGCCGCCGATGAAGCCGGTGTGGTGATAGTAAATCTTCTGGTCGCGCTTGCGGCCGGTCAAAACCACCTGCTCTGCATTGATAACGATGATGTTATCACCGTCGTCGACATGTGGAGTGAAGGAAGCTTTGTGCTTACCGCGAAGGCGCATTGCGATGAGAGTAGCAAGACGACCAACCACCAAACCCTTGGCGTCGATCAGGACCCACTTCTTCTCAACATCCGCCGATTTGGTGGATCTTGTGTTGCCGAACATTCGTCAATTCCTCGAAATAGGCGCACCACAAGTTTGCGGACGCCTCGATGGTTGCGCTTATAGGCGCTCCCCCGCGCTCCCGTCAATGCTTAATGCACGCCATATGGCTCGAAAGTGGCGGTTTTTATGGGTTTTTTTGATATGGTATTATAATACCGTAAAATGACGGGCGCCAGAACTGTGTTATAGCAGCTTGGCTATTCTTCTTTTAGTGCAATAGTTGCACTATATCCTCAAAATTGTTACTTTTCAGACATGCCGAAGCGAATCCACCCGCGTATTCTGGCCGTGTCAGCCGATACCAAGCCCCTCACACTGCAGGTCACTTGGGATCGCGGCCAGCAAACCATGATCGACGTCTCCGCTCTCATCAACAGCTTTGCGATCTTTCGGCCATTGCGGACTTCGCCCGAGCTTTTTGGGCAAGTGCAAGTTGGTGAATATGGCGCTGATATTGTTTGGTCCGACGACATGGATATGTCGGCCGATAGCCTCTGGCGCTTGGCGCAGGAGCAGTCAGGCGCCACAATGACTGCCGATGCTTTTAAGACTTGGCGCACACGCCAGTCCTATACGCTTGAGACCGCAGCAGCGGCCCTTGGCGTGAGCCGCCGCATGCTCGCCTATTATGAACAGGGCAGCAAACCCATACCCCGCGTTGTGGCCTTGGCCACCCGCGCGCTGGATATCCACTAACTCAGCGCGGCGGGATCGAATACGTCCCCGTCGCATGGGCCACGGGCTCGCGCGAGCCACCGGCCGAATACAGCAGGGCCTCGCCCACGGCCAGTCGTTTGCCCAGCTTAAACACCTTCATCTCGGCCACCAGATCGGTTGGCTCTGGCAGGCGCAGGAAGTTGATATTGAGGTTTGTGGTCACGATAAGCGGCAGCGGGCCCACTTGGGCCAAAATCGCCACCCAGATGCCCACATCGGCCAGAGCGAACATGGATGGGCCAGACATTGTGCCGCCCGGCCGCAGATGGCGCACGTCATAAACCAGCCGCAGACGCGCCGAGAGCGGCCCCACCTCTTCCACGATAAAGTCCCGCCCAATGCCGATTTGCGGAAATTCCCGCTCCAAAAAGGCATTGATTTGCGCGACATCCATCGCAAGAGGCACTGAACCAGACATCAATCTTCCCTACCAAAGCTTCACCCAAGCAAGAGGCCGGATTCAGGCGGCTTTGTCTATGCTCTTTTTGCACAAGCCTGTTAAACTCAACCACCCGCCGGAAAGGACTCAACCATGCCACAGGCCCCCATCGACGCTGTCTTGCGCGACATTCTCACGCACACCAAAACCATCGCGCTCGTGGGTGCCTCGTCCAATCCGCAGCGCCCCTCTTATGAGGTCATGGGCTATCTATTGGCGCGCGGCTATCGCGTGCATCCCGTCAATCCGGGTCTGGCTGGCAGCACCATTCACGATCAGCCCGTCTACGCCAGTCTTGCCGATGTGCCTGAACCCATCGACATGGTGGACATCTTCCGCACGTCAGACGCAGCGGGCGGCGTGGTGGATGAAGCGCTCGCTTTGCCCCACCTGCCCAAAGTCATCTGGATGCAATTGGGTGTTCAAAACGAGGCAGCAGCCGAGCGCGCACGCGCACGCGGTCTGCATGTGGTGATGAACCATTGCCCCAAGATTGAATATGCGCGTTTGATTAAACAGCCGGATTAAAACTATCCGCCCGCGCCATTTGCCATGGCTTCATATAGCAAACCTCTGGCGCATTACCCGCCACCAGCGAGCCCTCTTTGAGCTCTGGATAGACCTCAGCAAAGCTGCTCACTTCGTGCGGCGATAGACGACGCATGATTTGATCGCGGCGTACATCATTGGGATGCGTCAAACCAGCCGCCCCCACCATCTCAGCCAAAGCCTTCAATGTGTTTTCATGGAAGCGTTGAACACGCTCGGCTTTGTCAGGCACCACAAGCGCTTTTTGGCGCAGCGGGTCTTGCGTGGCCACACCCGTCGGGCAGCGATCCGTATGGCACGACAAAGACTGAATACAGCCCAGCGAGAACATAAAGCCGCGCGCCGAATTGCACCAATCAGCGCCCAGCGCAAACATGCGCATCATATCAAACGCCGTGATGATGCGCCCACTGGCTCCCAGCTTGATGCGATCCCGCAAGCCAGCACCCACCAGACAATTATGCGCAAACACCAAACCCTCGCGCAAAGGCGAACCCATATGATCGGTGAACTCAAGCGGGGCAGCACCCGTGCCACCTTCTTTGCCATCTATCACGATGAAGTCAGGCGTAACACCCGTCTCCAACATGGCTTTCACAATCGCCATAAACTCTGTGTGATGGCCGATGCACAGTTTGAACCCGATGGGCTTGCCGTTCGAGAGTTCGCGCAATTGTTTGATGAACGCCATCATCTCCAGCGGTGTGGAAAACGCTGAATGGCGCGCTGGCGAAATACAATCTTCGCCCATCGGAATGCCACGCGCAGCAGAGATTTCCGGCGTCACCTTTGCTGCTGGCAACACACCGCCATGGCCGGGCTTAGCGCCTTGCGATAGCTTGATTTCAATCATGCGAATTTGTGGCTCGGCGGCTTGATGCTGAAACTTCTCAGCCGAAAATGTGCCATCAGGATTGCGACAGCCAAAATAGCCGCTGGCGATTTCCCAAATGATATCGCCACCAAATTCCTTGTGGTGAATACTAAAACTGCCCTCGCCCGTATCATGCGCAAAGCCACCCAGTTTTGCGCCCTTGTTGAGCGCGCGAATGGCATTGGCGCTAAGCGAGCCAAAGCTCATCGCAGAAATATTGAACAAGGAAAGTGAATACGGCTGCTTGCAATCAGGCCCGCCGACCTTGATGCGGAAATCATGATCTTTGAGATGGTTTGGCGCGATGGAATGCGTCACCCATTCAAAATTTTCGCCATAGACATCCTGCTGCGTTCCAAACGGGCGCTTATCCACCTCGCCCTTCGCGCGTTGATACACAATCGCGCGCTTGGAACGGTTGAAGGGCGCACCATCGAGATCGCTCTCCAAGAAATACTGCCGAATTTCGGGGCGCATTTCTTCCAGCATAAAGCGCAGATTGGCGGCGATGGGATAATTGCGGCGCAGCGAATGTTTGGTTTGCAGCATATCCCACAGCCCCACGGCCGTTAGAAATGCGCAGATCACAAAGGTCGATTGTGCCAAATAATGCCCAGCCTCAAGCAAAATGCCAGAGACGAACAAGCCCAAGATCACAAGCGCAAACGGAAGATAGCGGACCAAATCATCGCTCCCAAAACCACGGATCCCTCACACCGCACAGCTGCGGCGTGGTCCCAAAATTAGGCAATCGCAAAACACGCCACGCTGCAAGCTTTACAACGCACCTTAGCCCGAGAGCTTTATATAGCCAAGCTTGTTTAGGACTTGATGGCTTCACGCACACGCACGCAATGCACAGCCGCCATGGCCAGCACCACCATCGCCATCGCTTGATGCATCAGCCCTGCCCATAGCGGCACGCCATGCACCAAAGTTTCAATGCCAACCACGGCCTGAAAACTCACCAAACCCAGCAGCGCAATCGCGCGCTTGGCTGCCTTGCTCCCGCGTGCGTTTTTCACGCAATCAAACGCGTGCCATGCGGCAAAGAAAAACAACGCATAGGCCGTCATACGATGATCAAATTGCACTGTTGTGACATTCTCAAACAGATTTTTCCAAATCGGATCGAGGCGGGTCAGATGCTCGACTGGCGGCACAAAATGCCCATCCATCAGCGGCCAAGTGTTGTAGGTGAGCCCGGCGCGCAAACCGGCAACCAAAGCCCCCAGCGCAATCTGCACAAACACCAGTCCCAACAGCCATGAGGCTGCGCAAGACATGCGTGGCGTGACTGTCTGCGCAATCGCAGGCTTGAGGGACACGGCCAGACCGACCAAAGCTGCAAAGGTGATGGAGGCGAGTGTCAGATGAATAGCCAAACGCTCAGGCGCCACTTCCACGCGATCGACCAGCCCGGATGACACCATCCACCAGCCCACAGCGCCCTGCAGACCACCCAGCGCCAACAAGCCCACCAGCTTCAGCTTGAGAGCGCCATTCAAACGGCCACGCACCCAAAACCACACCAGCGGCAGCGCCATCGCCAAACCAATCACCCGGCCCAGAATGCGATGACCCCATTCCCAGAAGAAGATCGACTTGAACTGAGCCAATTCCATCATTGGGAATAGCTTCGAATATTGCGGGATTTGCTTGTATTTCTCGAACTCAGCCAGCCACGCCGCCTCATTGAGCGGGGGCAAGATGCCGGTTATCGGCTTCCATTCGGTGATGGACAGGCCAGATTCGGTGAGCCGGGTCGCCCCGCCTACCACCACCATCGCAAAAACAAGCGCGGACACAATCCACAACCAGAGCCGAACCCCAGCAAACGCTTGTCCTTCAGCGCCCAAAGGCGGCTGGGATGCGGTCGAATGCGCTTGTGTGAGGTTCATTGTGGTGTCCACAGTTGATTGATGATCTAGACAGGGACATAAGCTTCACCACCGCCCACGTCCATGGTTGGACGAAATATTTTGGGGTGGGCTCAACGATCTGAAGCAATGGAGACACGCATGCAACGCCGGACACGCAAACTCATTGGCGCTGCTGTCATGGTTGGCTTCGTGCTGGTTTACGCGCTGGTTGCCATGGCATTGGCCCAATCTCGCCCCCTACGCGAGGCACCGGGCCTGCTGCAGGGGCTGTATTATGTCTTGATTGGTCTGGGCTGGATTTTGCCCATCATGCCGCTCATCAAATGGATGGAGCGGGAGGACGCAGACAGCGAAGAGACTTAAAGCCGCCCGCTCCTCAGGCGGCTTGTGAATAAAGCGTGCCTGCCCCCATAGCGGCCGAGACGCCCAAAATTTCTTTGGCACCAGCGGCGCGCAACCGATCCATCGCGCCATCAAAGGCTAATGCATCGTCATTGTCGCCCGCTGCCAAAACAACCAGCTCAACTTTAGCGGCAAGTGCCAGCGCATCTTCACGGTTCATCATTGTTGGGATTTGCAGCAACACATAATCGTAAGTGCGAGTGAGTGCTTCGATCAAGATTTCGAAACTGCCGTCCAGCGTCAAAGTGCCTGCGCCATAAGGAATAATATGCAGGTTGGATGATTGATCGCGATGGATCACATCCCCAAATGAGGCTGTCCCATCCAAGAGCTGACACAGCCCGGCTGCCTGACTCACATTTTCAGACGACATGCCCTCGGCTTCGTTTGGACGATCCAGCTCTACGAGAACAGCGCGCTCACCTTGCGCCAACGACCGCCCCAATGACACGCCCGCCGAAAAGGCCGAGCCGTCGTCACTCACACAAGTGACCAAAATACGCTGGGGCATCGCACTCAACTCCGAACACTTCACACGTAACGCAACTTGCTCCATCGCCAGTCTTAGCGCTTGGGGCTTTTCTAGGCTGCGGCCACCATCGTTCACGATGACGGGATCAGCAGCCTCAACCAATGGGCTTTGCAGACGCGGCAAAGCCAAAGGCGAGTTCACATTGGCATCCAAACGGTTACCGTTAGGTGAAGGCAGGATGCTATTTCGTTCTTGATGAGCGCGTCCTGCAATAAG
>CAIUDK010000264.1 GCA_903897875.1 uncultured Hyphomicrobiales bacterium | reverse complement strand
GTATCCTTAAGACATAAACCAGAGGAATTGGCCCGGCAACAGCGCAAATGCCGACAAGCGACAGAAATTAGTCAGAGCTTGGGTGCAATCCCACAGCGGCCAGCGCCTCGGCTTGGCGAGCCGCAGTGGCCGCAACGTCAAAGCGTCCAATCGTTTCATTAAACAGCTGATAAAAATTCAGCCGGGCATCCAGATGCAGAAACACAGAGCCCAGCCCCACCGCCGCGCGATCCATAAACACAAATTCGCGTGGGACTTTCACAGGCCCCTTCTGCTTCAAGGCTTGGCGAACAAAGAACGCTTCTTTGCGGCCATATTGCCCCGGCGCCACGCCATCGGCGATGGTGCGCACCCGATCATCCAACAGCGGCCCATAGATAAACCGCGCCCAAATATTCAAAATCTCGATCAGGTCCTTGCTGAGCCCCTGAAAGCCCCAAGTTTCATAAGCATGGACGATGCGGGCCTCGTCATTGGTTTCCAGCCCACGATAGAGATCGACAACGCCGCCGATGAATTTGGCCGGGAAAATGCGGATACAGCCGTAATCGAGCAGATTGATGCCATGCCCAACCTCCGCGTCTTCAAAGACTGTATAATTGCCAAGGTGTGGATCACCATGGATGACGCCATAATCATTGAACGGATGCCACCACGCCTTAAACATGGCAGTGGCGATGGCATTGCGCACCTCTTGGGGGCCTGTCTTGAACGACAACAGATGCGTGCCCTCAAGCCAATCCAATGTCAGCAAACGCCCTGTGGAGAGCTGCGGCCAAATACCCGGCACACGCACCTCAGGCGTATCGCGCAGCATGTTGGCATAGAGCAGAGCATGGCGCGCTTCGCGACGGTAATCGAGCTCCTCGCGCACGCGCTCGCCAATCTCTTGCGCGATCTCGCGCGTATCAATCACGGGATCAATGCGCCGATGAATGGCCATCAACATCTCTAGCTGCGCCAGATCCGCCTCAACGGCAGATTCCATATCGGGATATTGCAGCTTGCACGCCAACGCCTCACCGCTCAAAGCGCGCGCGCGATGCACTTGGCCCAAAGACGCCGCTGCTGTTGGGTTCAATTCAAAACTAGCAAAGCGACTTTGCCAATCAGCGCCCAGCTCAGCCATCATGCGGCGCTTGACGAAAGCCGCGCCCATTGGTGGCGCATTGGACTGCAATTTTTGCAGCTCTTCAGCATATTCAGGCGGCAGTAAATCGGGAATAGTCGCCATCAATTGCGCGACCTTCATCAGCGGACCTTTCAGCCCACCCAAAGCCCGCATCAAAGCGGCAGCATTAGACGCATCAAAATTATCTGAGCCAAACAATTTAGCGCCAGCAATGCGCGCCGCCACGCCACCCACATTGGTGCCCACGCGCACATAACGCGAGGCACGGGCGGAAAAGCGATTGGCTTCTGAATCGTCTGACATAAGACCTCAACTGGCTGATGATCTATCTACGCATAGACCATCAGCACAGATCAATTTGGGCCCAATTATGCCGCAGGCGCATCCATACCTTCCAGCTCGACAATCATGGCTTCAATCATGCCAAGACCAATCTGCCAAAAAGCGGGATCGCGTGCATCAAGACCAAAGGGTGCGAGCAATTCGGAATGATGTTTGGTGCCGCCTGCCGAAAGCATCGCCAGATAGCGTTCCGCAAAACCCTGCTGCGATTTTTGGAAGACGCCATAGAGCGAATTCACCAAGCAATCGCCAAAGGAATAGGCGTAAACGTAAAACGGCGAATGCACGAAATGCGGAATATAGGCCCAGAATGTTTCATATCCCGGCCCCAGACGGATCGCAGGCCCAAGGCTCTCAGCCTGCACGCTCATCCACAAATCGTTGATCTGCTCAGCCGTCAACTCGCCTTGACGACGCGCGGTGTGCAGCTTGCGCTCGAATGTATAAAACGCAATCTGGCGCACAACCGTGTTGATCATATCCTCCACTTTGGAGGCCAACATCGCACGGCGTTGATCGGGACCAGCGGACGCCAGCAACGCACGAAACGTCAACATCTCACCAAACACCGATGCAGTCTCAGCAAGCGTGAGCGGCGTTGGTGCCATCAAGGCGCCATTGGGTGCCGCCAACACTTGATGCACACCATGGCCCAACTCATGCGCCAAGGTCATCACATCGCGTGGTTTGCCTTGATAATTGACCAACACATAAGGATGGGCCGATGGCACGGTAGGATGAGCAAAAGCGCCCGGCGCTTTGCCAGGGCGCACTGGTGCATCAATCCATTTCTCATCAAAAAAGCGGCGCGCAATATTGGCCATTTTGGGCGAGAAGCCATCATAAGCAGACAACACTGTGTCGCGCGCTTCAGTCCATGAATAGGTTTTTGTTGGCACATTGGGCAGCGGCGCATTGCGATCCCAATGGTTCAATTCCGTTTTGCCAAACCATTTGGCTTTGAGTTTGTAATAGCGATGCGATAGGCGCGGATAGGCTTCATGAACAGCCGCCACCATCGCATCAACGACTTCACGCTCAACGCGGTTCGACAAATGGCGCGAATCCGCCACATCACTAAACCCACGCCAACGATCAGAAATTTCCTTATCCTTGGCCAGCGTATTGGTGATGAGTGCAAAGGTGCGCAGATTCGCTTTCAATGTGGTGGCAATCGCCTCAGCACCAGCGCGGCGCACATCTTCATGCGCGTCCTGCATCAGATTGAGGGTTGGCTCCAAGGCCAATTCCTGATCGTCCACTTGGAAGCGCAAAGAGGCAATCGTCTCATCAAACAAACGATTCCAAGCACTGCGGCCTGAGACGGATTTTTCGAGAAACAATTGCTCGATCTTATCATCCAGCTGGTAAGGCTTTTCGCGGCGCACATCTTCGATCCAAGGCGCATAATGGTCGAGCAGAGCCTTCTTAGAGGCTGCTGTGAGGGCTGCATCGTCGAGCCGGTTCAATTCCAACGTGAAGAACATCAAGGCTGAGCTGGCATCCGTAATGCGCTCTTGGGCATCGCCATAAAATTTGGCGCGGACGGGATCGGTCGTGTCGCCTGAATAGACAAGACCGGCATAGGACATGAGCCTGCCCAGCAAATCTTCGATTTTCTCATAGCGGCTGATCGCCTCGGCCAAAGCCGAGCTTGCATCTGGACCCGCCAAAATCTGGGCTAATTTGCCCTGATAGGTCGCCGCATAAGCTTTGCAATCGGCCAAAGCCCGCTCCATATCGGCGGCAAATTGGGGCGAGTCCATGCTGGGATAGAGATCCGTCAAATTCCATTCTGGCAGCGAACCCAGCGCCTCTGAGCTTGAGCTTTTCAGATCGGACGCGGCAGTAGCAAAAGCGATTAGGGGCAAAACATCGGTCATGGAGGGGTTCCGGGCCAAAGGGCAGACGAAGCAGAGGGGCAAACGAAGCAGCGCTGTTGAAAGACGAGCTCTACATATTGGCCATGCCGCTCTTGGGATCAACACCCTCGTGCGACATCTTGAGACGAGAAACTCGGATCTGGCCACAAGCCCTCAGATTGAGACCAGAAAAAATCGAATTTGGAAAATAAAATTTCCACGCTCAACCTGCCCCAAAATGGCGCAAACCGGGGGCTTAACAATAATCCACCCCCAGCTGACGTGCCGTAACGGGACGGACGTTAAGACGGCATTTACCCTGTTGCTCCACGATGGCCTCAACAAATCGACGGCCTTTTTGGAAAAATACGAATGACTTCAGTGGTTTTGATTGCCGATGACGATCCAGTGCAGCGCCGGCTTCTAGAAGCCATGACGCGTCGCTTCGGTTATCAAGTCGAAAGCGTTGAGAGTGGCGAGGCTGCGCTTGCGCGCCTTGAGGCCCCTCACCTGTCGCCTATCGATTGCCTGATTCTCGATCTCGTCATGCCCGACCTTGATGGCATGGCCGTTTTGGAACGTATGAAGGCCCGCAATCTGGCCACGCCTGTGATTGTGCAGACCGCTCATGGCTCGATTGAAGCTGTAATTTCGGCCATGCGCGCTGGTGCCAATGATTTTGTGGTTAAGCCCGTGGGTGCCGAGCGCCTGCAAATCTCATTGCGAAATGCTATGCGCGTCGACGCTTTAGAAGGCGAGCTGCGGCTGTTGTCGCGTCGTGCGTCAGGCACACTCACCTTCCGCGATCTTGTGACGCGCTCTGATGATATGGGCCGCGTGATCCGTTTGGGTGAGCGCGCTGCCAAATCAAACATTCCAGTTTTGCTTGAGGGCGAATCTGGCGTTGGAAAAGAATTGATCTCGCGCGCCATTCAAGGTGCCTCAGATCGCCGCGGCAAACCCTTCATCACTGTCAATTGCGGTGCGCTGCCAGAGAACCTCATCGAATCCATTTTGTTTGGTCATGAAAAGGGGGCCTTCACAGGGGCCAATGAAAAGCATGTCGGCAAATTCGTTGAAGCCCATGGCGGCACATTGTTTTTGGATGAGATTGGCGAATTGCCTCTCGACAGTCAGGTCAAACTTTTACGCGCGCTGCAAGAAGGCGAGATTGATCCCATCGGCTCCAAGCGATCCGTCAAAGTCGATATTCGTTTGATTTCTGCGACCAATCAAAATCTGATTGAGCTCGTGAAAATGGGCAAGTTCCGCGAAGACCTTTATTACCGCCTCAACGTCTTCCCCATTTCTATTCCTGCCCTTCGATCACGCCGCGAAGATATTGGTGATTTGGCACGCGCATTTGTTGCTCGATTTGCGGCCGAAGAAGGCAAGCAAATTCGTGGCCTCAGTGCAGAATGTTTGGAATTGTTGCGTCGCTATGATTGGCCAGGAAACGTGCGCCAACTTGAAAACGCCATATTTAGAGCCGTTGTTCTGTCAGACTCTGATGAGCTAGGCGTCGCAGAATTCCCACAAATCGCGACTCATGTTGGTGGCTTCGATGTGCGCGTTCCGCCACTGCCCGTGCGGCAGACATCTATGCCAATGCCACAACGAGAAATTGTAAGAATTGAAGTACGCGACACTAACGTGTTGCGACTTTTGAATGAGCGTGGCGAAATGCGAAAAATGGACGACTTAGAAAGCGAAATTATTCGTTTCTCTCTTGCTCATTATCGCGGCCAAATGTCAGAAATGGCAAGAAAGTTGGGAATTGGACGTTCAACCCTGTATCGCAAGTTGCGCGAACTTGGACTTGGCGATACATCTTCTTCAACACCTTCAGATGAGGCCGCCGCCTGACACCATTGAATTGCTCGTTGATGACTTAAAGTCATTGGCTACTCGAAAATGATGCCCAGTGCGAATTGCGTCCCTAAGAGAGTTAAGACGTATGACACCACGTTTCCAAAACCCAAGGTCCGCCGCTTCTGTGATTGCAGCTTTAATGCTGCTCCAACTCACGGCAAGCAATGCCCTGAGTGAAGAAACGTCTGACGCAAACGCCAATATTCAACAGGCCGCAATTACTGACGCAGGTAAAGGCGATGCGCAGGTTGAGGCGATCAGTGCAAATGCGACAAAAACTGACGCTGCGGTTGAAGCGGCTGTGGCACCAGCTGCTCCAGTTGCTTCTGTGCCCGCGGCTCCTGTAACAGCAGCTCCAGAACCAACAAATTCTGCATCCACATCGCCTGCCCCTGTGGCTGAGCGCGCACCCGATGCGCCCGCTGCAGCGGTTGTGCCTGATGCGCCAGCAATAACGGCCACAGCGCCCGTTGCCGTTCCACAATCACATTCGCCTGTCTTGAAAGCGCGTCTTGAAGCGCGCGGAAAAGATACGCTCCCCCGCACGGGTGCCTTTACGTCACGCATTCGCGAGGCCATCGCGACCTTTTATGCGCAGCGTGATTTTGCGCCCATTTGGATTGAAAACGGCCATTGGTCGCGCGCGGCTCTTGAAGCGCATCGTCGCTTAGAGCGCGCCACTGATGATGGCCTTGATTTGCGTCTAACTCCCCTGCCAACTTTGATTGCAGGTGAGGAAGATTATTTGGTCTCTGCCGAATTGATGTTGTCAGAAGCCATCATCAATTATGCACGCCAAGCCAGCGGCGCACGCATCGATCCACGCACAATTGCTGACACGATCACGGCAAAACCTGAAATTGCCGACGTTGTCAAAACGCTCTCCACTCTTCCGCTCGCCAGCAATGCGGACGAGGCGCTATTAGCTTTCAATCCAACAACAGCGGGCTATGTAGCCCTTCGCAAAAAGCTTGCTGAAGTGCGTGTCGATAAGCCGCAGCCAACATTCAAACCTGTCAATATTTCTGGTCCCATTCTCCGCGTGGGCATGAAAGATCAACGTGTTCCCTTGATCCGCGCTCGCTTTGGTTTGAACGGCCGCAGCGATGAGCTCGCTAAAGATGAACTCGTTTACGACACACAAGTTGCCTCGGCTGTTGCAGATTTTCAGCGCACGGTCGGACTGCCTGCATCGGGCAATCTGACGCAACGCACCGCAAGCGCTCTGTCACACAATCAGGCTGATGGTGTTGAGAATGAATTGATCGCCAATATGGAGCGTTGGCGCTGGGCGCCACGCGATTTGGGCACCAACCATATCGAAGTGAATATCCCTGAATTCACAGTGCGCGTCTTCCATAGCGGACAGGTTGTGCATCAAACCAAAGTCGTTGTGGGCAAGCCAACCACGCCGACACCGATCTTTTCCAATGTGATGCAGTTTCTGATCATCAATCCCTATTGGAATGTGCCACCATCCATCATCAAAAAAGAGATGATGCCTAAATTGGCGGAAGATCCCAATTATCTGCATAAACTCGGCTATGAAGTCATCAATCACAATGGTCGCCTGACGGTTCGCCAACCACCCGGTGAGCGCAACGCACTGGGACGTATTAAATTTATGTTCCCCAACGATCATGCCGTCTATTTGCATGACACGCCGCAACGTGGGTTCTTCAACGCCTCCATGCGCGCGTTCAGCCATGGCTGTGTGCGTGTCGATCAGCCACTTCATTTTGCCGAAGTTGTGTTGGGCGCAGACAAGGGCTGGTCAGAAGACCGCGTCAAGAAAATGATTGGCGGCACGGAGAAAACCGTGCACCTGCCAGAGCCACTGCCCATTCACATTGGCTATTACACAGCCTTCATGGATGAGACCGGCAAGCTGCAAATGCGCGATGACATCTATGGCTATTCGAAAAAAGTGAAAGTGGCGCTCGGTTTGGAGGGTTAACATGACCTGTCAAAGGTTAATGGGACCCGAAATCTAAAATCGCCACTTCACGCAGCGGCCAACCATATTCCAGCCATCTTTTTTATTGAGATTACCTCGGCTTTTCTTTGCTCCGAGGCTCAAAATTTACCTTTCTGTTAACCCTTTTCGCTCATCTTTAGCCAACTTTGCTAAGTGCTTTCGCACATTTTGTGAGTATGCGTATTTGCGATTCCGTTTGATGTCCGCCGGTAACCCCCGTGCCAAACTGCCGCTCAAAGCGGTCGCGGCCTTTGTGGGTCTATCCCTTTGCCTTCTCACTCCGATGGAGACGGAGACGGCAATTGCCAATGGCGACACGCGCACCATCAGCCTTTACCACTCACACACCGGCGAGAGCATCACGGCGACATTCCGCGTGAATGGCGAATATGATTCTGCCACTTTGCAAAAGCTCAATTGGTTTTTGCGCGATTGGCGCACTGACGAGCCCACCAAAATGGATGCGCGTCTGTTCGATGTGATCTGGGAAACCTATCGCGAAACAGGCTCGACCCAGCCCATTACAGTTTTATCCGCCTACCGTTCACCTGAGACCAATGCAATGCTGCGCCGCCGTTCGCGTGCTGTGGCTGAACATTCTCAGCACATGCTGGGTAAGGCCATGGACATGCATTACACCGATGTGCCGATGTCGCGTGTGCGTGAAATTGGCATGCGTTTGCAGCGCGGCGGTGTTGGCTATTATCCCGCCAATGGCTTTGTCCATCTCGATGTTGGCAGTGTGCGCGCTTGGCCGCGCATGAGCTACGATCAGCTGGCCCGCCTCTTCCCAGACGGCAAAACCGTTCATCTGCCCACCAATGGCCAGCCTTTGGCGCGCTATGAAGAAGCCCGCGCCGAGATTGAATCCCGTGGCGGCAGCTACGCACCAAGCCTTGCGCAGGTTAAATCTAAGGGTTTCTTTGCCACGCTGTTTGGCGGCGGCTCGGATGATGAAGAAGAGAACGTCCCAGCGGCACGTGGCCGCAGCCGCGTTGCCTCATTGGGCACAGCCACTGGCATTGGCCCCTCATCGACCAACGGCGAGGATGCTGGCCCAGCTGCCTTCTTTGCAGCTGATGCAGCCCGTCGTGATGGCCGCTTTGCAGGTTCACGCACAGCAATCCCAACACGCGTAACAGTTCCAGATTTGGCGCCAGCACCGGCCCCTGTGGTTGTGGCAAGTGCACGCACAGAGCCTGTGCGCACAGAAGCGCCACGCGAGACGCTTCGTTTGACCCCCGGGCCAGAATTGGCAAGCCTGAGCAATGCGCCGCTCCCACCGCGCCGCCCAACAGATATGGTTGTGGTTGCTACTCTGGCCGATGGCAGCCCTGTGCCCTTGCCGCCTGTACGCCCAACCGAGCTTCGTTTGGCCTCTGCTGTCATTCCAACAGCGCGTCCAACAGAATTACCGCCCGTGATTTTGCGCGGCACATCGTCTGATACTGCCTCAAGCGCATCTGGCCCTGCACTCCCAGCCGCCGCTTTGGCCTATGCGCCTATGAATGCAGTGGACGCGCCCGTACCACCGGCGCGCACCACGCGCACAGCAGCCCGCAAATTGCCCCTCGTGGCAGCCCGGCTTGATCGCTCCAACTATCGCGCTCTGACCGCCAGCGCGTCGATCACCGCCATTGAACCCACCGCTCTTGGCCAAGGCCTGCCCTCGACCCGTTCGGCCACGCGTTCAGAGATCAATCAGCTTTTGTTCAGCACCACTGGCACTGGCGCTCAGCAATTTGGCTCGATCCCACAAGCGCCTGACCATGCTGCCTTCGTAACCATGGCCGCCCTGCCGCCGCAGGGCATGGACCCTATGGTGACCAGCTCGATCGCTCCCCGCGTCAATTAGCGGACCACGCGCCACGACCATCCTGCCAATGGCCGAGTCTCTTGCCGAGTCGCTTGGCCACATTGACATCCCAGATGATTATGTATCAATCCGCATAACAGTGCGGCGCGCCTCATAGCGCATCAGCATAAGACTTTGGGGAAATGCCCATGATGACGCAGACCACTTTTCTGCCTGTGACGGAATAGGCCGCATGACTTTGGCCGCTCCCTCCACCACGCACGCAGTGCAATCTCAGTCGAAAGACAACGCCCTCACGGTCGATAATGTCTACAAGCAATTTGGTGCCAATGATGCGCCCGTGATTGCTGTTGACCACATGTCATTCGATGTGCGCCAAGGTGAATTCGTCACCGTGATTGGCCCATCGGGCTGCGGCAAATCCACCTTGTTTTCGATCATTGGCGGTTTGATGGGCGACTATCAAGGCCAAGTGCGCGTCGGCAATGAACCCATCAACGGCCCGCACCCCGCCGTTGGCATGGTGTTCCAAGAAGAATCCACATTCCCTTGGCGCAACGTCATTGAAAATGTCGCCTTTCCGCTTGAACTCAACGGTATTGGCAAAGCCGAACGCCATGAGCGCGCGCAGCATTTCATCAACATGGTTGGGCTGGCCGGATTTGAAAAACGCCTTCCATCGGAATTGTCAGGCGGCATGCGTCAACGCGTGTCCATTGCGCGCACACTCGTGTCTCAGCCAAAAATTCTTTTGATGGACGAGCCCTTCGCCGCACTCGACGAACAAACGCGTCTGTTGCTCGGTGATAAGATCACGCAAATTCAGCAAGAGCTCAATCAGACAACGTTGCTCATCACGCATAACCTTACCGAGGCCGTCCAATTATCGGATCGCATCGTGGTCATGACCTATCGTCCGGGCCGCGTGAAGCGCATCATCGATATTGATCTGCCGCGCCCGCGCACGTCGGACGTTGTGAGCAGCGCCGCCTTTGGAAAATATGTTGCCGAAATCTGGGGCGACCTGCGCGAAGAAGCCAGCCGCGGCATGGCCGATAGTGAGAGCCATGCTGTGAAGGATGCTGCGCGTGGCTAAGTCGCTCTACATCGGCCCATATGGCAGATGGCTGCCCATTGCATTCGGCGCCATGACAGTACTGGGCGCTTTTGTATTGCTCGAAATTTTGCTGCGCGTCGGTGTCATCAATCGCTACATCGTGCCGCTGCCCAGCGAAGTTCTACTCAGCCTGCCGCGCATCATCGTCGAAGAAAAAGTGCTGGCGCGATGCCGTGAGACGGCTTTCGAAATGCTGATCTCCAGCGCTGCCGTGATTGCGATTGGCGTGCCCATCGGCGTGGCGCTCTATCGCTACAAAGCGTTACGCAACGCGTTGGAAGATTGGTTTGCAGCCCTTGCAGCCGCCCCCATCGTGCTGGCTTTTCCTTTGTTTCTGGTCATGTTTGGACGCAGCGCCACAACCATTATCGTCATGTCGGTGGTCAGCGGTGTGGCCCCTATTATCTTGAAGACGACTGAGGGGCTTGTGGCCACGCGGCCCGTGCTGCTCAATGTCGGCAAAAGCTTAAAGATGACGCAGTCGCAGATGTTCTGGAAAATTCTTCTGCCCTCAGCCCTGCCCCTCATCTTCACCGGCATTCGTCTGGGCTGGACGTTTGTGCTCATCAGCGTGGTGGGCACAGAATTCCTTATCAATCTGGGTGGCCTTGGTCAGCTCATCAATGATCTGGCAGAGCGTTACGACATGCCGGGAACTTACGCAGCCATTGGCTTTGTTATTCTCGTCAGCATTTTGTTTTTCATCTCCTTGGAGCGCGTCGAACAATGGCTGGGACGCCGCACATGAGTAGCACCATCACGTCATGGGGTGATAAAAATCCTGCGCGTCTGCGCACGACCAATCTCATTCGCATCGGCTTTGCGATTGTGCTTCTGATCGGCTGGGAAGCCATTTCGCGCTCTGGCATTTTCTTGCGCGATGTTGTGCCATCTCTTGGCCCCATCGCGTTGGCGATCTTTAAGCTCGTTCAAAACCCAGTCTTCTACGCCAATCTGCAAGCAACGGCTTTTGAGATTGCAATGGCGCTCGGCATTGGCAGCGCGCTGGGCATTGCCTGCGGCATTATCATTGGCTCTCGCCCGTTTTTGTCAGCAGCCTTCGAGCCCTATATTTATTATATGGCGCCCACACCGCGCATCATTTTCTTCCCTGTGATGATCATGTGGTTTGGTGTTGGCGTTGCGTCAAAAATAGCGCTGGGTGCAATGTCTTGCTTTTTTGTGGTGGCACTGGCCACCGCCGATGGCATGCGCCAAATCGATAGAGTTTTGATCCGTGTTGGTCGCAGCTTTCGTGCAACATCGTTGCAAATGGCCTTCAAAATTTATCTACCCGCCATGCGCATTCCCGTGCTCAACGGCATCCGTCTGGGCTTTGGCACTGCGGTCGTCACCGCCCTATTGGCAGAGACAAAACTCTCCAATCAAGGGCTGGGCTTCATGGTCATGCAAACCTATTCGCGGTTTGATATGCCCTCGCTCTACGGCCTGCTGATTATCATTTTCATCATCGCGGGCTTAGGCAATGCGGTTCTGGGGCGCTTTGCAAACACCGCGCACCATTCATAAAAAAAGGCCCCTCGAAGGGGCCTTTTTAAAACGTTCAAGAGCTTAGAGCTCACCAAGTGCGCTCATGTAGAGCTCGAGGATTTCTTCTTCCTCTTTGCGCTTGTTCACATCAACGCGACGTAGCGACACAATCTTGCGCATGATCTTGATGTCGTAACCGGTGCCCTTGGCCTCGGCGTAGACTTCCTTGATGTCGTCGGCGATTGTCTTCTTTTCTTCTTCAAGACGTTCGATGCGCTCGATAAATGCGCGCAAATGCCCGGAGTCGACGGAATTCGTAGTCATGATCAACCTGTCGCTGAGTGGAACGGGCGAAAACCCAAGAGTCTAAACGGAGATCGCCTCAGGCACTTTTGCCCTCGGCAGCTGGGCTTATGGATGGCGGTTGGCCCCGCCGACGTCAAGCTGGGAAGCAAGACAATCCCCGCTTTTTCCAAATCCCGCGATTGGGCCCCCCAGAACTAGCCGTGTTTGGCTGGATCGCTCTGGACGGCTGCAAAGGCAGCCTGCTGGTCGGGCTTGGCCTCCAGCTGATACATCGCCTTCCACTGGTCGTAGGGCATGCCATAGACTTGCTCACGCGTATCATCGAGGCTGAGGGAGAGCCCCTTGGCATCCGCCTCTTCCTTCATCCATTTGGACAGGCAATTGCGGCAAAAGCCGGCCAGATTCATCAGATCAATATTTTGAACATCCGTCCGCTTGCGCAAATGGGCCACAAGGCGGCGGAAAGCGGCCGCTTCAAGCTCAGTCTGGGTCTTTTGGTCAACCGACATATGCGTCTCCTATTTTGTTTTGGCGCTTTTGCGCAAATGGACGCGGCTGGGGAAATGCTCAATTTGATGGACCTCAGGTAGCCGCAAGATCGGCTCCAAAACATCCGCCAAACGGTCGCCCCAAGCCTTGGCGTCCTCTGGCGCGCCCACCAAATCCTGCCGAACCTCGATCAAAACATGGGCAAGGCCGCGCGCCGTGCCATGTTCAAACAAAGTATCGCCCTCAAGAGCCCCATCATATGGCTCATTATCGCCCACCACCAGACCGGCCTTGCGAAGAGCCAGAATAAGATGCTTGGCAATACGCGGATCATTGTCCCATAGGACGGCCACGTCCCAAGGTCGGGGACTGCCCTTCCAGACTGGCGTGAAGGAATGCATGGAGACCACGGCCGGAATGGGCCCCTTGGCCACCATCTCGTCAATCATGGCGCGCGTGGCATCCCGGTAAGGCTGCCAGAATTGGCGGCGGCGCTTGTCGACCTCGGCGGCATCGATTCTCGCATTGCCGGGGATCAGCGCGCCATCAGAGAGCCGCATCACAAGGGTGGGATCATCCGCCCCCCGGTTGGGATCAATCAACAGACGCGAAAAGCAGGTCATCACGGCGGGCGCTGCAAACCGGCCGGCCAACTGCCGCGTCATAGCTTCCGCGCCGATGTCATAAGCGATGTGGCGCTGGAAATGCGCCTCCGATAACCCAAGTTTGCCATAGTCTGAAGGCAGGGCATTGGAGGCGTGATCGCACAAAAAGAGGACGCCAGCGTCAAGGGCGCCGGGAATGGTTTGGATAGGCAAGGCAGCTCCGGACCGAAATGTCTTTCGACACCAGAATAAGACTCTGGCGTGCTCTGCGCTATGGTTTTATGCCTGCCACCAGGCAAGCCTGTCATACGGGGGTCTCATACGGGAGGCACGGATATCAACCAGAGCCTAAAAATGGCATCAAAGATAAGGTCTAAGCGCGTGATTCGTGACATATTCACGAGCTAGGTTTTTGTTGGCCATGTTTAATGTGGGCCGTGCACCTACGAGACATAAATTAGGACGATGATGGTTTTGCTGCATCCCTTGGTGCGAAAAATGTTCCGCTTCACCCTGCCCCTGTGGCCAGCGCTGGGCGCATGTCTAGCTGCGTCTTCAGCGCAGGCTGATTTTCGTCTGTGCAACAATGCCACCACACGCGTGAGTGTGTCGCTGGCCTACAATGACGGACAAAACTGGGTGACAGAGGGCTGGTGGAATCTCAAGCCAACCGCTTGCGAAACTTTGCTGCGCGGCTCACTCGCGGCGCAATTTTATTACGTCTACGCCATTGATGAGCGCGGCGGCGAATGGAAAGGCAAAACCTTTATGTGCTCGCGTGATCGCGAGTTTCGTATTGAGGGCCGCGAGAATTGTTTGGTGCGCGGATATGATCGCACTGGATTTTTTGAAATCGACACGGGCAAGGACGCCCGCAACTGGACTGTTCAGCTGACAGATTCAGGACAATCAGGACGATAATGACAGGTGCCAAAATGAGAAGACTGCGCCGCGTAAAAATATTGGCCACACTGGGACCTGCAACGCAAGATCCCGCAATGGTCGCCAAACTCTTTGAAGCGGGCGCTGATGTCTTCCGTATCAACATGAGCCATGCAACGCATGATGGCATGCGCGAGCGCATCCGCACCATTCGCGCTCTATCAGAACATTACAATCGCGAGATCGGTATTTTGGTCGATCTCCAAGGCCCCAAACTGCGTGTTGGCAAATTTGCCGATGATGCTGTGATGTTGGAAAAAGGCGCGACCTTTGTTCTGGATTCCGACCCCACACCGGGCGATGTCACACGCGTGCATTTGCCGCATCCCGAAATTCTCTCCGCGCTCAAGCCCGGCGACACCGTCATCATTGACGATGGTAAAATTCGCCTGCATGTGACGGAATCCACACGTCAGCGCTCAGTTGCTGTTGTTGATGTGGGTGGCAAAATTTCCAATCGCAAAGGCGTCAGCCTGCCTGACACCGAAATTCCTGTCTCTGCCATGACAGAAAAAGATCGCTCCGATCTTGATGCCGCCCTCAATGAAGGCGTCGACTGGGTCGCCGTGTCTTTTGTACAGCGGCCCGAAGATGTCGCTGAAGTGAAGAAGATTGTGCGCGGCCGCGCCTTTGTTCTGGCTAAAATCGAAAAGCCACAAGCCATTGCGCGCCTAGAAGAAATCATCGAAATCTCTGATGCGCTCATGGTGGCGCGCGGTGATCTAGGCGTCGAAATGCCGCTCGAAAAAGTTCCCGGCCTGCAAAAGCGCATCACACGCATGGCGCGCCGCATGGGCAAGCCAGTTGTTGTGGCAACACAAATGTTGGAATCCATGATTTCAGCGCCCGTACCCACACGTGCTGAAGTCTCTGACGTCGCCACCGCCGTGTTTGAAGGCGCTGATGCCATCATGCTCTCAGCAGAAAGTGCAGCTGGTGATTATCCGGTTGAAGCTGTCGAGATGATGAACCGGATTGCCCAAGAGGTTGAGCGCGATAGCGTCTATCGTGTTGTGATTGATGGCCAACGCACGACACCTGAAGCCACTGGCGCCGATGCCATTGCAGCAGCTGCGCGCGATGTGGCCGAAACACTCGATGTGAAAGCCGTTGTGGCTTGGACGGCGTCGGGCTCCACTGCCACACGCATTGCACGCGAACGTCCAGCACCCGCCATTTTGGCGCTCACACCCAATCGCGCCACAGCGCGTCGTCTCTCACTTGTGTGGGGCGTTCATGCGGTGGTGACCAAAGACGCCGACGATGTGGATGATATGGCCAAACGCGGCTCAAAGTTTTCCAATCGCGAAGGCTTTTCTGTCGAGGGTGAGCGCATCATCATCGTGGCTGGCGTGCCGTTTGGCACACCGGGTGCGACCAATATGATACGCATCGCTTTCACAGGTGCTGAGAGCTAAGTCACGACCGCGATTAAATATCGCGGCCTTCAACCTTGGTGGCAAGCTCGTCCGCGAGCTTGCGCACGTCTTCTTGTTGCGGATAAATTTCGAGCGCGCGGCGAAACGCTTCTAGGGCGCGTGCGTCTTGCCCGGCGCGTTGCAAAATAAAACCAACACCAGCCAGCGCACCATAATGGCGCGGCTCAAGCGCCAACACATGGCCAATATCTTCCATCGCGCCCGCGTCATCATTTTGTGAGAAACGCACCGTCGCGCGCTTGTTCCAAGCCTCCGCCCATTGCGGCTCCAGCTTCACCAGACGATCAAATACATTGAGCGATACCTCTGGCTTTTTGGCCGCAAAGGCTTTCATGGCGCGGTTCATCAAGAGATCTGCCGTGTCTGAGCCTGAGCGCATCCAAATGCGCTCAATCACACCGGCAAGGCCCGCCGCCTCATCCTGATCGCGCGCTTTGGACAATCTGCCAAACAGATCATCCAGCACACGCTGGCGCGCTGGTGACAGCGAGCTGCCAATAGCCGAAGCGGGGCTTGTAGAGGTTTGCGGAAGTTCAGCAGCAAAGGCAGCAGCGCTGACCGAGACGCCCATGGCGCAAAGCAGCCCCACAAGAGTGGAGCGTCCAATTCTGCTAAAACTGAGCTGATGTGAAAACCTGCGCATAGCAAAAGACTAGGGCGCGGATGTTGGCTCGTCAAAGCCAATCAATAAATATTCTTTATGAAAACGCCAAAAGCCCCGGCGACAGCCGAGGCTTTTCAAAAAGGCACAACAGAATGCTTAGCCTTGACGGCACTTATAGCGCTTCTGGGTCTTGTTGATGATGTAAACGCGGCCGCGACGGCGAACCAGCTGGTTGTCGCGATGGCGCGTGCGCAGCGACTTGAGTGAGTTACGGACTTTCATGGTCATGTCCCGATAAAAAATGGCCGGGAAAGTCCCCGTCCTGAAGCTGAAGAGCTTATGGCCCACCCAACCGTCCATCGTCAAGAGGCTAAGGGCTATCCACAGGGCAATCTGAGCCATTGGCCTGCCCTAATTAGCAATATAAGAGGAATAACCAACCTCGGAGACGCCAAATTGGCCAGTTTTACCCAAGCCCTGATTGATGCCCGCCGCTCCAGCCGCCCCTTTGTTGCGGGCACCAACGCCCCCAAAAGCCGCGCTGAGGCTTTCCAAGTGTCCGCCGAGGTGGCCGCAAGCCTCAAGGCCCAAGTTATTGGCTGGAAGGCCGGCTATAGCCCCGACAAAATCCCCACGTCCTCGCCTATGTTTCTGGCGGGTCTACGAGAATCGGGCACGCAATGGCGTCTCGCCCCTGCCATGCCGCTCATTCCAGAGGTGGAAATCGCCATCCGGCTCAACCGGGACCTGCCCCTGCGCCCCGCAAAACCCTATACGCGCGAGGATATTCTGGACGCCACGGCCGAAATTATGATCGGCTTTGAATTGATTGAGCGCCGGTTGGACCGCACCACACCGCCCCCGTTCTTTGCCACGCTTAGCGATGATCAAGGCAATGCTGGCTTTGTGGTGGGGCAATCCCAGACAATCTTCAGGCAGATCACGCTCAGCGACCTGCAATGCCGATTCTGGGTCGATGGTGAGCTCAACACGGACCGCAAGGGCGGGCATTCCATGGGCGACCCGCTCCTCCCCGCTGTTGACTGGGCCAATGGGCAGGACGATCAGCTGGGCGGGCTACGCGCTGGCCATATCATCACGACGGGCAGTCTGACCCCAACTTTGCAACTCACCGCCCCAGGCCGCCTTGAGGGCGAGCTGGAAGCTTTGGGCCGCGTGGTGATGGATCTGACGCTCTAAACACTCACTGAGCTGCGCAGGCACTCAAAATCTTGCGCAGCTCCGGGATGCACGACCCACAATTGGTGCCAGCCTTCAGAGTGCGCCCAAAATCTTCGACGCTCAACACAGCGCGCGAACAGGCCGCCGCCTCCAACGCCACGCGCCCCACACCAAAGCAAGCGCAGACGGTCGGCCCCTGATCGGCAATGCCACTGGGGTTGAGCCCCGACAGAACCAAACGACGTTGCGCCATGGTCAGTGGCTCGCAAAATATCGTGCGCAAGTTTTCAAACACATGGCGCGAATGATCGCGGCCCACAAACATCAGCGCCTGCAAAACATCACCATCAAAGGCCGCGCCATGCCAGCGACAAGTGGGCGCATCGGAATAATCAGCCAGATCAGATTCATCAAAAAGCGACGTGAACAAAGCGCGCAACGCGTCTGGCTCTTCATTGCAAGCGAAGAAAATCGCCGTGCCATTCGTCACTGCCGTCTTGGCCCACCAAAAAGTTGAAGGCAGCTCTATGTCATGACGCACAAACAAAGTGCCACCCAGCGCATACTCAACGCGCTCAATGCACACCGGCGTTGCCTTCAATTCGGGCTGACCAGAGAAGGGATCAACAGCATCTTGCACCAAAGCACCAAACCGCGCGCGCGGTGCCGTCTCGCCATTCCAATGGATCGGCGCAAACATATGGCCGCGCAATTGCCCCTCATCAAGCACAGCGCGCGCAACCGCCTCACCTGACGCTGACAGCACGCGCACAAAATCACCTGATGCGATTTGTTTGCGCGCCGCATCTTTGGGATGCAACGTCACCAGAGGCTCAACGATATGCATGCCAAGGCGAGGGCTTTTACCCGTGCGCGTCATCGTGTGCCATTGATCGCGAATACGACCTGTGTTGAGCATGAGCGGAAATTCATCGCTCACATCCAGCGCCAATTTTGGCGGCTCCACAGCGATAAAACGTGCGCGCCGATCAGGTGTTACAAAATCCCCATCACCAAACAAGCGGGCGTGGTCCTTTGTATCGCCTCTTGCTTGCGGCCATTGAAACGGCACAAGCCCCTCAAAATCTTCATCGCTCACCGCATCAAAAGCACTGATGTCGAACGCGCGTGTTCCTTTGTTCTCAAACCCAGACAGTGCCGCATGTTCACGAAAAATCGCTGCAGCATTGGGGAAAGCAAAGGCATCAGCAAAGCCAAGACGCTTGGCTATCTCGCACACAATCCACCAATCAGGACGAACTTGGCCCGGCAGATCCAAAAACGCACGCTGGCGCGAGATGCGCCGTTCCGAATTGGTAACAGTGCCATCCTTCTCGCCCCAAGCGCTCGCAGGCAGCAACACATGCGCGCCAGAATTGAGCGTGTCGTTTGAACGCACCACCTCAGACACAACAAACAGATCGAGCTTGCTCAGTGCAGAACGCACATGATCTGCGCGCGGCAAAGACACTGCCGGATTGGTCGCCATAACCCACAGACTTCTGACGCGTTGCTCGGCAATCGCATCAAACATTGCCACAGCCTTCAAGCCATCGTGCTGCGCCATAGCTGGCGCATGCCAAAATGTTTTCACGCGCGCAATATCATCGGGCGTGAACGACATTTGCGCCGCCAACATATTGGCGAGCCCACCCACTTCGCGTCCACCCATCGCATTGGGCTGACCCGTAATGGAAAAAGGCGTGGCCCCCGGTCTGCCAATGCGACCCGTTGCCAAATGGCAATTGATCATCGCATCAACTTTATCCGTCCCTTGCGCTGATTGATTGACGCCCTGACTCCAAGCTGTGACCGTGCGCGGCGTGTCGATCCATAAATTGCAAAACGCCGTAATAGAATCGGCGGTAAGCCCGGTGCTGCGCGCAACTGAATTTAAGTCAGGCGCAATCTCACGCGCCCTTGTAACGGCCTCAACAAAGTCATTCGTATGCTGATCGATAAAACTCTGATCAAGCGCGTTACGCGCCACAATCTCACACAGCAACCATGCAAATAAAACTGAATCCATCCCCGGCTTGATGGGCAAAAACAGATCCGCATCTTCGCAGGTCGCCGTCATGCGCGGATCAATCACAATGATTTTGGCGCCACGCTCTTGTCGGTTCTTGACCATACGCTGGAACAGAACAGGGTGACACCACGCCGTGTTCGATCCCACCAACACAAGCAGATCCGCGCAATCAAGATCCTCATAGGAACCGGGCACAACATCGCCACCAAAGGCACGCCGATGACCCGCCACAGAGGAGGCCATACACAGACGCGAATTGGTATCGACATTCGCGCTGCCAAGAAAACCCTTCATGAGTTTGTTGGCCACATAATAATCTTCGGTCAGCAATTGCCCCGACAGATAAAAGGCCAGCGCGTCCGGTCCATGCGTTTTGAGCGTATGCGCAAAGCCCTCAGCCACGCGGTCCAGCGCCACATCCCAAGAGACGGATTCATAACCGCCACCGCGCGTGCGCAACATGGGATCAAGCAGACGACCCTCTAGCGACAGTGTCTCGCCCAGAGCTGACCCCTTAGAACACAGACGTCCAAAATTGGCAGGATGTTCCGCGTCACCTGCAATGCCCGCCCCACCCACACCATCAGGCGTCGCGACCACGCCACAACCTACCCCGCAATAGGGACAGGTGGTTTTGCGTGCGGCGATTGTCTGTCTCATCGCGGATCTCAATAGACGTCGGCTTGATAGCGACCAGTCTTTTTCAACTGTCCAACAAAGGCAACAGCCTCATCGGTGGTGCGCACACCATGCTGGGCAACAATATCCACAAGCGCCACCTCAACATCCTTGGCCATTCGCTTGGCGTCACCGCACACATAAATATGCGCGCCCTCTGAAATCCATTGCCACACCGACGCGCCCACTTGGCGCATGCGATCTTGCACATAAAATTTCTCAGACCCGTCACGCGACCATGCCAATGACAGGCGCGTGAGATGACCCGACTTTTGCATGTCACTCAATTCATCTTGATAGAAAAAGTCAGTGGCTTGCTTTTGATGGCCAAAGAACAACCAATTTTTTCCTGTCGCGCCAGTCGCCTGCCGATCCAACAAAAATGCGCGAAACGGTGCGATGCCCGTGCCCGGACCAATCATAATGATCGGGATATTGCGATCTTGTGGCAGAGCAAAATTATGCGCAGCCTGAATATAAAATGAGACATCCGCACCCTCGGCCACGCGCTCAGCCAAATAAGTTGAGGCCACACCTAAGCGACGACGTTTATTAATTTGATAGCGAACCGCATCCACGGTGAGCGAGACGCGGCCCGGCGTTGCGTTGGGTGAAGACGAGATCGAATACAATCTTGGCTGCAACGGCTCCAGCGCATCCACAAAGGCTTCTGCATGCGGGCGCACATTCGCAAATTTTTGCACAACCGCCATCACATCAAGCTGGGCTGCATCCCCATCAGGGTCTTCACCGCGCGCCAAAGCACGCGCTTTTTCTCGCAACGGACCGCCCGAAATAAAGGAATACAACTCAAACAAAGCATCAGGTGCGACACCTAACGACTTTTCATTCTTCAACACATCACGCAACGTTTTGCCGCTGATATCGGTTTGATGTGACATGCCGAGCAGCGCAATGATTTGATCAACAAGCCCCAAATCATTGGCAACAAACACACCGAAGGAATCGCCCACCTGATAGGACACATTGCTTTTGGAAATGTCGAAATCAATATGCCAAGCGCTCTTCTCAGACCCCTCGCCCGAAATGCGCCGACGCGCCAAAAACTGACCCAGAGCGGGATTGTCACGCGCGCGGCCCAATTCACCAAGCGGCACACTCGCTGCTGCCTGTGGCTCTACACCTGCAGCGGGAGCGACTTCAGCGCCCAATTCTTCGGCGAGCTTTTTCAACATACGCGCGGTTTCTTTACCACCCGGCGCGCAGAGATTTAATTTTTCTTCTGCCTGTGTTGAAATCGCATTGGCATAATCAGCACAATTATATCCGCATTGCCCGCAATCTTGCTGCGCCATGGCCGCCATAATGCGCGGCGCTAAGGGGCGACCATCAGCAAGCTTCATACGATCATCAATCGCCATCGCAGGATCATGCCACGGCGCATCATCATTCGACGCGAGTGCTTGCGTTGGTGCATTTGCGCTGGGCGCACCAAGGCTCAAGAGGCCATCAGGCAATTGCGTATCAGGCACAACAGCAGCGGCTAAGAAGCCAGACAACCATGCGCGCTGCTCAGGTGAAAAGGGAGCACTCTCCGGGATGAGCACACGGGTTGGCGCACTCATGACAGCACCTTTTGGCACAATGATTTGATCTGCTCCACGTCGTGGCGCTTTGTGAAGGACCAGAAATTCTCATTATTTTCACGATGCGCAAGATAGGCCCGCAACAGATTTCCAATTACCTCTGGCGCATCAACAGCCCTGACATTTTCAAACATCAAACGACCAATAGCCCCCTGCTCTGCAAAGCCACCACCAATGTGAATATGATAGCCATCGACCTGATCACCATCTTCATTGATCGTCACCTTGGCACCAATCAGACCAATGTCGCCGATATAATGTTGCGCGCAAGAATTATGGCAGCCGGTGACGTGAATGTTGATCGGCTGATCGAGCGCGACATGCTGCTCAACAAATTGGGCAATCTTCAGAGCATCACTCTTGGTGTCGGAGGCTGCAAATTTGCAGCCCTGACTGCCAGTGCAGGCCACAAGCCCGGCCCGCACCGCCGATACATCAACTGCCAAGCCAGCCTTGGTGAGCTCTGCGCGCACCTGCGCCACATCAGCATCCGCCACGCCCGACAGGATTAGATTTTGCCATACTGTTAAACGAATATCGCCGTCACCATAGCGTTTGGCGATGTGCGCCACATTGCGCATATCATCAACGCTCATGCGTCCGAGCGGCGTCCAAACACCAATCCAACTCAAGCCTGTCTGCTTTTGAGCATGCACACCAATATGCGCGGAGCGATCAGGGACCATGCGCGGCGCAATATGGCGGGCATCAACGCGCACCAAGGGACGCCCGAGTTTGTCTTCCACCGCTTTCAAGAAACGCTCAAAACCCCATGCATCCAAAACATATTTTAGACGCGCCTTGGCGCGATTGGTCCGATCTGCGTTTTCTGTGAACACGCGAATAACAGCATCTGCCACAGCAACAGCTTCATTGGGATTGAGCACAACACCCGTATCACGCGCCAAATCCTTGTGGCCGCTAATGCCGCCCAGAGCCAAACGAAAATAAATGCCAGGCTCAATGCCGCCCGTCACTTCGACCGCTTGAAAGCCAATGTCGTTGGTGTCTTCCAAAGTAGCGATAGAGCCCGCCCCGTCAAAGGCCACATTGAATTTGCGCGGCAGCCCAATGAGCGAACGATCATTGAGAATATGATGATGCCAAGCGCGCGCATAGGGTCGCGTATCGAGCAATTCATATTGATCAATGCCAGCCGTGGCCGAGCCCGTCACATTGCGAATATTATCTGCGCCAGAGCCTTTGCTGGTGATGCCCAAATCGCACAAACGCTCGACCACCTCAGCAGCATTCTCGGCGGTGATTTCCCGAATTTGCAAATTGGCGCGTGTCGTCACATGCGCATAGCCACCACCCAGCTCTTGCGCAACGGCCGCGACACCTTCCAACTGCCATGCCGACAAAATGCCATTGGCAAGCCGCATGCGGCACATGAAAGAATTTTCCGCCGGTGCCACATAAAACAGACCATGATAACGCCAACGAAAATTATCGTCTGGCTTGGGATATTGCCCCGTGAGTGCTTGCTCTTTCAATCGCCCATAGGCGTCAAAAGGATGTTCAGCGCGTTTCCATTTTTCCTGATCGCAGAGCTTTTTTCCCTCGGCCACAGTGCGATCTTGGGCTGCGATATGCGAGCTATCAGGACCTTGGACATCGGCAGGGGCAGCAGCTTTGCCAACGCCAGAGCGCACGGCCTGCACGCCAGACAAAAAGCCATCCAAATATTGCTTTTGCTCGACCGAGAAATCACTGCTCATTTTATGCCGCTAAGTTGGAGACAAGTGCGCGCCCGAATGCAAAGTGCTGGCGCATAGCGCCCAATGGCGTGCTTTGACGAATGAGATCGAGATACCATAGCGCGTCGGTGACATCGCCATAGAGCAAGCAGCCCACCAGATAGTCTTGGTCCTCGCGCGTTTGCAGAACGAATTTGCGATAGGTATTCGACCCGCGATCTTGGGACACAATCACTTGCGTTCCGGCCTCCCCCAAAAAATCCCCGGCCGAGAAAAGATTGACGCCTGAGACTTTCAAATTGGTTGACGTCAAGCTGCCTGCATAGACCGCCTCATGCTGCGCAAGGCGCGCGGCCAACACGCGTGCCTGCTCATAGGCGGGCTCAACAAGACCATACGCAATGCCACGATGTTCTGCGCATTCGCCAATCGCGTAAACGCCGGGCACATTTGTCTCAAGCCCATCATCAACCACGATGCCGCGATTGACATCAACGCCCGACGCTTTGGCCAGTGCTGATTGGGGGCGGATACCAACCGCCATCACAACAATGTCGGCAGGCAAAATCTCACCATCAGCCAGCTCAAGTCCTTCAACGTGATCTGTACCCACAATCTGTTTGCTGTGTGCGTTGAGACGGAAAGATAGCCCGCGCTCCATCAAATTGGCCTGCAAGAGATTGGCGGCAATCGGATCCAATTGCCGCTCCATCAAGCGATCCATGAGATGCACGACTGTCGTCTGCGCACCTGCTTTGGCCAGACCATAAGCAGCCTCAAGTCCCAACAAACCGCCACCAATGACGACTGCGCGCAATGGCTTGCTCGCTGCCAATTTCATATCGGCCACATCTTCCAACGTGCGAAAATTCATCACGCCTTTAAGATCAGCGCCGGGCAACGGTAGACGCACAGCGTCCGATCCTGTTGCAAACACCAATTTGGTGAAGGGCAAAGCTGTGCCATCAGCGAGATGAATCTCGCGTGCATCCATATCAATCTGCTGCGCACGCTGACCATAGATCATGGAGACGCCACGCGCCTTCCACCAATCTGCCGATTTGAGTTGGAGATCATCAACGCCGACATCCTCCGCCAGCAGAGAGGACAGCAAGACGCGGTTATAAGCGAGATGCGGCTCAGCCCCAATAATGGCTATGGAATAACGGCCGAGGGCCTGCTTTGACAATTCATCAACAAGACAGGTCGCAGCCATTCCCTTGCCAATGATAACCAGACGCTCACTCATCACAGCCTCATGCCGCCTCTACAAAATGATGACGCTCATACAAGAACTTCAAAACGGACTCGCGTGCCGCGATATAGGTTTTATCGCTCACCAAATCGAGCCGTTTTCGCGGACGCTCTAGCCCCACAGACAGAACCTCACCAATTGTCGCCGACGGACCATTCGTCATCATCACAATGCGATCTGACAACAGCACAGCCTCATCAACATCATGCGTGATCATGATCATCGTGCTTTTCAGACTTGCGTGAATCTCCATCACGGAGTCTTGCAAATGTGCGCGCGTGAGTGCATCGAGCGCACCGAAGGGCTCATCGAGGAGCAGAATTTTTGGCTCAATGGAGAGGCCACGCGCAATGCCAACGCGCTGCTTCATACCACCAGAAATTTCTGATGGCCGCTTGTCCTTGGCATGCGCCATTTGCACGAGATCAAGATTGTGCATGATCCAGGCATGACGCTCAGCGCGGGTCTTCTTGCCGCCAAAAACTTTATTGACCGCGAGTTCTACATTTTCATAGACAGTCAACCACGGCAGCAGCGAATGGTTTTGAAACACGACAGCGCGTTCAGGCCCCGGTGAATTTACTTCACGATCTTCAAGCAAAACGCAGCCAGAGCTGACCTGCGTCAAGCCCGCAATCAGATTGAGGAGGGTTGATTTGCCGCAACCAGAATGGCCGATGATGGAGACAAATTCGCCCTTATCAATCACCAGATTGATCTCGCGCAACACCTGCGTCTCAACGCCGCCACGGTGAAAACTTTTGTCGATATGATCGAGCTTTAGATAATCAGACATAGTGACCTCAGTTCGCAGATGTTCCGCGTGTAACCAATTGGCCGATGATGGCGACGAGTCGATCTAGAATGAACCCAACCACGCCGATATAGGCGAGGGCGACAATGATGTCGGACAGATGGGAGGAATTCCATGCGTCCCAGATGAAGAAGCCAATGCCCACACCGCCGGTCAACATTTCAGCGGCCACAATCGCGAGCCACGACAGACCAATGCCGATGCGCAGACCCGTAAAAATATAGGGCGCAGCAGAGGGCACCATGATCTTGTAGAAAAACTCGATCTGATTGAGACACAACACCTGCGCCACATTGCGATAGTCTTGCGGAATATTGCGGACGCCCACAGCTGTGTTGATGATGATGGGCCAGATAGAGGTGATGAAGATCACAAAGATGGCAGAGGGCTGACTGTCACGAAATGCAGCCAAGGAAATCGGCAACCAAGCCAGTGGCGGCACAGTGCGCAAAATTTGAAAAATCGGATCAAGACCACGCGTCGCCCAAACCGATTGACCAATGACGGCACCAACCAAAACACCAACAATTGCAGCCATTCCAAAGCCAAGCGCCACACGCTGCAAGGACGTCAGCACGCGCAACCCTAGGCCAATATCTTGCGGCCCCGCCACAAAGAATGGATCAATGATGAGGTCTTTGGAATCCTTCCACACCTGCATGGGGGAGGGCAAAGAGGCACCCGCACGACCAAAGGCGATCTGCCAGATCACCATGAACAAAGCGATCATGACGATAGGCGGCACAACCACTTGCAAAAAATTGGCAAGCATCGGGCGATAGCGCTTGGACCATGCCCCCGCCTGTGGCTTGAAGTATGTTGCTGATCCAGCCGCAACCTCTGTCGCGGTGACTTTTGAAGAAAGCGGCTGGATCTTCGTGAGCGGCGTCGACATATTTGGTTCCTATTCGCAATTAGCTTGAAGTCACGTGAGAGGAATGCCTCACGCAATGCGCTTAATAGCGAGAGAGTTGAGATAGGCGCTTGGATTGGCTGGGTCGAATGTCTTGCCATCGAAGAATGTTTCAATGCCACGCGAGTCTGTCGCTGGAACATCCGTGACGCCAAGTGCCTTGGCAGCATCGCGCCACAAATCAACACGGTTCACACTATCAACCAGCGCCTTCACATCTGTGGTTGGCGCAAATTTGCCCCACCGAATATTTTCCGTCAGCAACCAAGCATCATGGCTCTTGTATGGGAAGGATGCGTGATTGGCCCAGAACTTCATGTAAAGATCCGTACCGGTCGCAACGCGTCCATTGCCGTAATTGATATCGCCCTTCAAGCGGCCCAACACATCGGCGGCCGGCACGTTAAACCATTGGCGTTTGCCGAGCATGTTGGCGAGCTCTTCTTTGTTCTCCATCTTCTCGCACCATTGCTGGGCCTCAAAGACGGCCATCAACAGAGCGCGCACAGCATTGGGATTTTTGTCGACAACATCAGCGCGCATGCCGAGTGCCTTTTCAGGATGATTCTTCCACATTTCGCCTGTGGTGCAGGCACTAAAGCCAATGCCCTGATTGACGAGCTGTTCGTTCCACGGCTCACCCACACAGAACGCATCCATATTGCCAACTTTCATATTGGCAACCATTTGCGGCGGCGGAACGACGATTGTGGAGACATCCTTATCTGGATCAATGCCGCCCGCGGCCAACCAATAGCGGATCCACAAATCATGCGTGCCGCCGGGGAAAGTCATGGCAACTTTGACTTCCTTGCCTTCAGCTTTTTTCTTCTCGAAAACCGCCTTCAGCTTGGAGCTATCAAGACCAGCGCCGACATCCTTATATTCATTGGCAACTGAAATGGCCTGGCAATCGTAGTTAAGGCGCGCCAGCACATACATCGGTGTGGGCTGATTGTTCTGCGTCACCTTGCCTGTCGAAATCAGATAGGGAATTGGGCTGAGCAGATGACCACCATCAATGCCGTTGGACGCTGCGCCCAAGACGAGATTGTCGCGCGTCGCACCCCATGACGCCTGCTTTTCAATGCTCATTTCTGGCAGGCCGTATTTGGCAAATATGCCACGCTCCTGCGCCACGATCAGCGGAGCCGCATCGGTCAGTGCGATGTAACCAAGTTTGAAGCCCTTAACCTCAGGCCCCGCACCTTGCGCAAATGCCCCACCGGGGAACGCCAGTTTAGCGGATGCTGCAACAAGCGCAGCGGTTCCTGCCTGCAAGACCGAGCGGCGCGATGGGATGGCGGCATCTGAAAGACCAAGAGATTTAATCGGCATGAGACCTCGCAATGAAATCGGTGCGCTTGATAGCGCTGTTCCTTGCAATACAAGTCACATGCCAGTGGGTTTTCTGAGCCTTAACAAGCCCAAAGGCGTCTGTGCCCTTAGCATTGCCATGCTGTGTGCCTAAGAATTGAGCGATGGGCCACGCTGATTTCGTGATTAAATTATGTGCAACGATGAAAAACTGTGCGGAAACTTTTAGACGCCGAGAAACCGCTCGCAGCGATCCGGATCTGAGAGAAGCGTTGCGGTATCCCCTTCCCAAACCATCTCGCCTTTTTCGATAATGTAATGACGATCAGCCAAGCCTGTCAGGGCATCTAGATCTTTATCGATGATCAAAATGGACAGGCCCGCGCGCTTTAAGGTCGCCAAGCGCGACCAGATCACATCACAAATCACAGGCGCCAAGCCTTCCGTGGCTTCATCCAAAATCAAAAGGCGCGGATTGGTCATCAGCGCACGACCAATCGCCAGCATCTGCTGCTCGCCACCTGAGAGCTGCGTGCCATTATTATTCAAGCGTTCACCAAGACGCGGAAAGAAATCGACGACGCGCTCGAGTGTCCAATGTTCACACTGCCCAGCAACGGCGCGCGGCAAACGCTCTGCCATCAAGAGATTTTCCCTCACGCTTAGATTTGGAAAAATACGACGGCCTTCGGGCACCAACCCAAGTCCGCAACGCGCAATCGCATGCGAGGGCTGGCCGTCCAATCGTGTGCCATCAAACACAATCTCGCCCGCGCGCATCGGCACAATACCCATAATCGCGCCAACGAGCGTTGATTTGCCCATGCCATTGCGACCCAACAGAGTGACAACTTCGCCCTCATGAATGTGCAATGACACACCAAATAAAACTTCGGCCTGATCGTAGCCTGCATGAATGTTTTTCACGTCAAGCATGACGACGCCCCACAAACAAATCCGCCAAACCACCTTTTAAAAAGACAACAATGCCGATGACGATCAAACCCAAAGGCAATTGCCAATAGGGGGTCAGTCCAGACAAAACCGATTCCAAAACCACAAATACAATTGCACCCAACACCGGCCCATAGACGCGCCCGGTGCCGCCCAACACTGCGATCACAACAAGATCGGCGGAACGCATCCACGACAGATCAGCCGGGCTCACAAACCCCTGCCCCACCGCCCATAAGGCACCAGCTAGCCCAGCAATCAAACCAGAGATGACAAACGCCACAAGCTTGTAGGGGAGAGGCGCAAAGCCCAAAGCCTTCACGCGCCGCTCATTTTGCGCGCACGCCTGCAAGATCATGCCAAAACGGCTCTTAATAATCTTGTGCATCACAATCAGCACGGTGCCGAGCACTGCAACGCAGAGCCAATAAAACTGCGCGCGGGACGTGATGACAAAATGATTGAAGGTGAGCGTTGATAAAATCTGCAGACCATCACCACCGCCATAGGTTTGCAATGAGATGGAAAAATAATACAGCATTTGATTGAAGGCGAGTGTGATCATAATAAAATAAGCACCCATCGTGCGCAGAGCAATCACACCCGTGGTCATTGCGGCGAGCCCAACGCAAAGCAAGGCGACGGGCAGCGCGATCAGCACATTCGACGTGCCAGAAAAACCAAGCACTGGCTCCATGTTAAAATCATGCCACGCCAAAATGGCCACGACATAAGCGCCAATGCCAAACAAAGATGCGTGCATCAAACTCAGCAGACCGCCAAAGCCCAGAATAAAATTTAGCCCCACAGCGGCCATACCAAGTAGAACAGCGCGCGTTAGCAAGCGGATGAGAAACGGATTGTCCAACAACTGGGCGACAATTGGCACACAGGCCAAAACTGCGACAAGCGCAAAGATGGCCGCGTAAGATTTAAGCTCAGCGAGCCATGAGCGCACAAATTTATCCATGGGCTGAAAACAATCCCCGTGGTCGCCATGCCAAAATCGCTGCCATCAAAATAAAAATCACCATGCTGCCAAGTGCGGGCGGCAACAGGACGCGCCCAAAAGTATCTGCCACACCAATCAGCAGGGCTGCGATAAAGGCACCACGAATAGATCCAATACCGCCCACCACAATAACCACGAGTGCTAGAATTAGCACTGGCTCGCCCATGCCCACTTGCACGGCTGTGATCGGCCCGGCCATCAAGCCCGCCAAACCAGCGAGCGCCGCACCCGCCGCAAATACAATTGAAAAGATCAGCGGCACATCAACACCAAGCGCACCGGCCATCACGCGATCACTCGCGCCCGCCCTAATCCACATGCCCACGCGCGTATGTGCCACAATCAAAAACAATCCGAGCGCTACCAACAGGCCGACAGCCAAAACAGCCAAACGAAAAATCGGATAGGGCAGACCGGGCATCACAAATACAGAGCCAGACAAAAATGTTGGTATGCCGAAGGGAACGGGCACAACGCCCCAAATCAAGCGCGTCACATCATTCACAACAAGAATCAAACCGAAGGTAACAAGAACTTGATCGAGATGGCTGCGTCCATAAAAACGTCGCAGCACACTATATTCCATCACAACGCCCAGCAGCGCAGAGGCCGCTAAAGCCAACAACAAAGCGAGGAAGAAATTGCCCGTCCAAAGTGTAAAGGTGGCGGCAAAAAACGCGCCTGCCATATAGAGCGAACCATGCGCGAGATTGATTAAATTCATAATGCCAAACACGAGCGTCAAGCCCGCCGACATCAAGAACAACATGACGCCGAGTTGAACACCGTTCAATGTTTGCTCAACCCATAACACTGGCGTCATGCTTTACCCCCAAACGCTGCTTATTGTTCGGCCATCTTGCAATCGCCCACATACGGATCGGGATGCGCGCTCCATACTTTCGAGCGATAATCACCGACCAGCCGACCCTTGGCATC
>CAIUDK010000263.1 GCA_903897875.1 uncultured Hyphomicrobiales bacterium | reverse complement strand
CCCTGTCGAGCGACAGATAACGCGCGATCTGTGGCATATCTTCCAAGATGGGCCGCAGGTCTTTGACACCGCTGTCGACGTCTCTGATTTTCAGCACGGTCTGCAAACGCGCTTCCGTCATATCCGGGAGTGCGCGCAGAACAGCGATCGGGGCAAGGCGCGGATCAATTAACGATGTCCCATTATAGATTGTTATAAAGGGCGCGAGTGATTTGAACAGCCCTTTTGGCAGACCAAGTGTTTGCAGCTCGGCAATATCTGCAAGGCCACTCGCGGGTCGCTGAATGCCAGTGCTCTCGCGTCGTTTTATAATGAGGGATGCAATACGCTCAGCCTCGCTGGAAGATTGTCCTGCAGCGCGCACGACGCTTCGCAGCATATCGCCATGCGCGAGGTTGATATCAACGCGTGCTGCTTCACCCATCCAACGCGAGCGCACGAACGCATTGCCAATGCGCAAATCTTGTTGGCCCAGATAGCCATCCTGAACGTCTGTGCGCTGAATATCGATCATGTTGCGCTCAAGGGCTGCAAGCATGGCAGCCTCTGCTTGGATTTTATCAAAGGGCAGGCTGATCACAGCAAATGTTGTGCGTGTGTAATAATGCGCGGTTGTGGCAAGGCTGGCGAGCAGCAGCAAGAGCCACAGCACTGACACCAAAACATAGCCTTCGGCGCCGCGCTTCATCGTGAACCTCCCGCGCCATTGTCAAACGCGGTGATGCCGCAATCAGCATAGGTTTTGACACGTGCGCAATAGGCTGGAACATCGACGGATGTGCGAATGACGAACATGGTCTCGTCACCGGCGGGGCTTTTCAATTGCAGACGAATGGCGCTTGGCGGGCGCAACCCTTCCCAGCGCGCAAAAACCTGATCCTGCTCGCCCAGATAAGAAAAGCGCAAGGTGAAGGGCGAAAAGTGCAAAGGCGCGCTATTGCTTTGCGTGGCCTCTTTCAAACTATCGCCGCGAAATGGCGCGCTCATGCGAATGATGTCTTGATCCTGTATGCGCAATTCAACGCGCTCCAAGGCACCAGCAATGAGAGGGTCGCTGCCCACGCGCACAAAGACAAGCGCATTTTCATCACCAATAAACGCGGGCATGACAATCGCTGACAGGGCTGTGCGAAGATCATCGCTCAAACGATCCAGAGATGTTGATACAGATGCAACATGCCCCATGCGCTCAGCATTGCGAGACCATAAGCGCATCCATTGGCTGGTCATAGACACCAACGCAGTCATTATGATTGCGGTGAGCAAGAGCGTCACAATCATTTCAATCAACGTGAAGCCCGCTTGGGGATGGCGCGGGCGCATTAGCGTGGCTCCGCAGTGATGGGACGCGCGCCGAGCCGAATGGTTTCAAAATGGAATGTTTGTCCCTCTTCACTGCGTAGATCAATTTTAATTTGATAGGCGCGTGTGTCCAGACCGTTGGCGCTTTGGTAGCCGGCACCCAGATCAATGCTTTGCATCGTCCAATCAACCAAACCCATGCGGCCTTGGCTGGTGCCGACTTGAAGTTTTGCGCGCGCGGGTAAAGCGCTGAGGAGCGTTTGCGCCGCCATTTGCAGCATCAAGCGCGCCTCGGCTTGGCGCGTGCGCACAATCTGCTCTTTGAAGTTCATCGTGAGCGCGCCAATGATGACGGCGCATGCGGCAAGCGCCACCACCACTTCAAGCAGAGTGAAGCCCGCTTGGGAGCGGCGATCATGATGCGGTTTTAGCAACGACATCAACTCCACCTGTCAACCACTGAATACGGACTTCAAACGCGACATCACCTTTCGATAGAAAAATCACACCACCGCATGAATGGCCATTCGCGTAAAACACAATGCCGGTTCCTTGGTCTGTTTGACATGTGCCAGAAAGATCGGCGCTGAACGCAATGTCTTGTGGCAGGTTGATTTGCCGCTGACCTTGTCCTGCATGAATGATGCGTTTGCGCGTATCGATATGGCTTGCAATCGACGTATGACTGCGAATGGCAACGAGACGATCCGCTTCTAGAAGACTGGCAGTCTCATAGGCGAGTTGTTGTAGCGACGCGCGCGTGGTTTGATGCAAAGGCGAGGGAAAAACAAACAAGGCAGTGATGGCCAAAATGGCCATAACACTGACGATCTCAATCAGGGTAAAGCCGCTTTCAGCGGTCCCAGTTTGTGACATTGTTCACGCCTTCACGTCCTTCAGCTCCAAGTGAATAGAGATCGTAAGTGCCATGTTGGCCGGGTATCCGATAGATATAGGGATTGCCCCACGGATCCTTTGGCACAGATTTCACATAAGGGCCGTTCCATGTCGTGACATTGGGCGGGCGTTGCGCAAGTGCGATAAGATTCATGCTGGCAGTTGGATATTGACCCGCATCGAGATGGTAGAGATCGAGAGCGGCAGACAGAGATTCAATTTGAATCTTAGCCGCTTTGACTTTTGACGTTGCGAGATAGCCAAGAACTCTTGGCGCCACGAGTCCGGCCAACAAACCAATGATGGCCATGACCACAAGCATTTCAACGAGCGTAAAACCCGCTTGCCACTTGCGGCTTTGTGTCTTTGTGTCTGCACGCATGTTACACGCCTTCTCAATTCGCCAACTGGCTGATCGACAACAACGATGTCATCAGCAACACAACAAGACCGCCCACAACGAGAGCGATAAACAAAATAGCTGCAGGGCCAACAAAGCCTGCAAGGGTGGAAAGCCGCCGCTCAACGCGCTCTTCAAAGAATGCGGCAGCGTGAAGTGAAACTGAAGCCAAATTGCCTGCCTCTTCGCCAATGGCCAGCATGCGCAAGGCGGTTGGTGCGAGCGCCACATTGGCAGCAATCGCATCGGTGAATTTGCGCCCTTCGCGCAATTCATCTTTAGCCGTCTGCCATTTGAGCGCCTCGCCATCATTGGCTCTTGTGTCGGCGATGAGGCCGAGGGCTGCTGATAGACTTAAACCATTGCTGAGCAACAAGCCAAGATTGCGACAAAAAAGCGCACTGCGATGTTCCACATCAATTTGATTGATAAAGGGCAGACGCAGGACAAGACGACGCAATGCGCGGCGGTTTTGCGATTGGCTCATGAGGAAGATGGTCAAGCCAAAGAGGGCAATGGCACCAAGGCTGGCTCCAAAAATATGCGTGCGCAGAAAGCTTGACAGTGCAAGCAGAAACGCAAGCAGCGGATGGAGCTGCGGACCAAGATCGAGCAGAATTTCGGAAAATTGCGGCAAGACAAAAAAGACAAAGAAAATGAGCACTAGGGCAGAGAGGATGAGAAGGAAGAGGGGATAGCGTAGAGCGTCGCGGATTTTTTTACCCATAACTTCAGCGCGCGCTCGCTCAAGTGAGAGGGCGGTGAGCACATCAGGCAAGCGTCCAGAGGCTTCACCAATTCGCACGAGCGAAAGGAAATCAGCAGGAAACAGCCCATCAATCTTTTGCAGCGCATCGGCAAACGTTTCGCCAGAACGCACATTGACGAT
>CAIUDK010000262.1 GCA_903897875.1 uncultured Hyphomicrobiales bacterium | reverse complement strand
GTGGCGGCCATAAAAATCCCTGTGCCTTGGAAAGATCCAACCGCAAGTTGAGCGGAATGCAACTAAAGTAGCTCAGCACGAAAACAAAAGCGAGGTCAGTGCACTGCAATAATTATTCACGTAAGAACTTGATTAATAACACTTATCCAAAATTAACTGAATTATGGTTATGCACAATAAATAACCAGAATCCGGTTAAGGCCGTTTATTACCAACATCTTGGAGGAAAATGGTCAAATCCGCTTTCCCAACCCATCCCAAAGTGATCCTAGCCTGCTCTTCCAACAGGTCACGATCAATAGCATCGCCCTGCATCATGGCTACGCGCCGCTGCCAGCGTTCAAGCTCTTGATGCATCGTGTCACTTTGGATTTGGAGCTCTGCAATCTCCTGCAGATAGATCTCTTTGGCCTTCAAGCCGCGTTCGCCATTTATGGCGTGCCATACGAAATAGCCACCGACCGAGCCGGAGATCGCATAAAGCAAAACGGGGAGCAGAAATGCTCGAAGACGCGTACGAATAACCATCCGATCAACTTGATCGGAGTCGCTTTATTTTTCGTTAAGAACTGTAACGGACCACGACAAAGAAAAACGGGTGAGGCCAAGCCCCACCCGTTCAAAAAGCCTTCAAAAACAGCTGCCCTTAAGCAAGCGCCTTCAAAGCTGCACGACCCGCAAAGCGTGCCTGCGAACCCAACTCTTCTTCGATGCGGATGAGCTGGTTGTACTTGGCGGTACGATCCGAACGGGCCAATGAGCCAGTCTTGATCTGTCCGCAATTTGTCGCCACGGCCAGATCGGCAATGGTGGCATCTTCCGTCTCGCCAGAGCGATGCGACATCACAGCCGTGTAGCCAGCGCGCTGCGCCATTTCAACGGCCGCCAAAGTCTCGGTGAGCGAGCCAATCTGATTGACCTTCACGAGGATGGAATTGCCCACACCCTTCTTGATGCCATCAGCCAAACGCAGCACATTGGTGACGAACAAATCGTCGCCAACAAGCTGGCACGTCTTGCCAATCTTATCCGTCAAAAGCTTCCAGCCAGCCCAATCGTCTTCAGCCATACCGTCTTCAATCGAGATGATTGGATAAGCGGCTGCGAGCTTTGCCAAATAATCAACCTGCTCTTCAATGGAGCGAACTTTGCCTTCACCTTCATAGTGATAGGCACCCTTTTTGAAGAATTCAGTTGAAGCGCAATCCAATGCCAGAGCAACATCCTGACCGGGCTTGAAGCCAGCCTGTTCAATCGCCTTCATGCAGAAATCGAGAGCGGCTTCGGCCGATGGCAGGTTTGGCGCAAAGCCACCTTCATCACCGACGTTTGTGTTGTGGCCAGCCTTCTTCAACGCACCCTTGAGCACCTGAAAAATCTCTGCACCCCAACGCACGGATTCAGCCAAAGAGCCTGCGCCAATTGGCATGACCATAAATTCTTGGAAGTCGATTGGATTGTCAGCATGCATGCCGCCGTTGACGATGTTCATCATCGGCACTGGCAGAACGCGCGCATGGACGCCGCCGACATAACGATAGAGCGGCATAGCGCAGGCTTCGGCAGCCGCTTTGGCGACAGCGAGCGAGACACCCAAAATGGCATTGGCGCCGAGTTTGGCCTTGTTGTGTGTGCCGTCGAGCGCGATCAAAGTCTCGTCGATCAAAACCTGATCTTCAGCCTCAAAGCCACCAATCGCATCGAAGATGTCATCATTGACGGCTGCAACGGCCTTCAACACGCCCTTGCCACCATAACGGCCCTTGTCACCGTCACGCAGCTCAACAGCCTCATGCGCGCCTGTAGAGGCACCTGATGGCACGGCAGCGCGGCCAAACGAGCCGTCTTCCAAGGTGACATCAACCTCAACGGTCGGATTGCCACGGCTGTCCAAAATTTCGCGGGCAAGAATATCAACGATAGCAGTCATGGGCGCACTCGATTCCAGGAGAGTTTCAAATAGAACAATGGCGCCTGACCTAGCAGGTTGAGGGGCCGGATGCTATAAAACTGACGAAAATTTTGAATGGTCTTGTCAATTTCCACCAAAAAGACCCCATCCGACGGAAAATCGCACGTGTCCCCAGTGAATCCAAAGCTTTTAGGCCAGCAATCCGCCCTGCCCGCATCCCCCGAGGAAGCGGTGCTCGACCGCGTGCCAAATCCACACCCCGACACGAACTATATGGCCCGCTTTACGGTGCCAGAATTCACATCGCTATGCCCAGTGACCGGCCAGCCCGACTTCGCCCATCTGGTCATAGATTACGTGCCAGACCAATGGCTGGTCGAATCCAAGGCGCTCAAACTCTATCTGGGTGCCTTCCGCAACCACGGCGCCTTCCACGAAGACTGCACCGTGCGCATCGGCAAGGATCTGGCAGCCCTGCTCGGGCCCCGCTGGCTGCGCATCGGCGGCTATTGGTACCCACGCGGCGGCATTCCGATTGATGTATTTTGGCAGACGGGCGAATTGCCCAAGGGCGTCTGGGCGCCCGATCAGGGCGTCGCGCCCTATCGCGGGCGCGGCTGAATTCATCAGGGAGGACTTCATGAACCGTCTGGCGGGCAAGACCGCATTTCTGACCGCCGCCGGCGCCGGGATCGGCCGCGCGAC
>CAIUDK010000261.1 GCA_903897875.1 uncultured Hyphomicrobiales bacterium | reverse complement strand
TCGCCCATGCCCTGCCCGTAAAGCGCAGCGGTGGTGGACAACATTTCGCGCATACCAGGACCGCCCTTCGGGCCTTCGTAGCGAATGACGAACACATCGCCTTCTTTGTATTGCTTCTTGCTAACAGCCTCGAAGCAAAGCTCTTCATTGTCGAAGCACAGAGCTGGGCCAGAAAACACCTGCTTGTCCAAGGACATGCCGGCCACTTTCACAATCGCTCCCTCTGGCGCAAGGTTCCCACGCAATCCAACAACACCACCGGTTGGGGTCATTGGATCGTTGGCTGGATGGATCACATCCTGCTCAGGGTTCCATTTTACGCTGGCGAGGTTTTCCGCAATCGTGCGGCCAGTGACGGTCAAGCAATCGCCATGCAAGAAGCCGTGGTCGAGCAAGGTCTTCATCATCAACGGAATACCGCCAACTTCGAACATGTCCTTGGCGACATATTTGCCGCCTGGCTTGAGATCGGCGATGTAGGGCGTGCGCTTGAAAATCTCAGCAACGTCAAACAGATCGAACTTGATGCCACATTCATTGGCGATCGCTGGCAAATGCAGCGCCGCATTGGTGGAGCCACCCGAAGCAGCAACAACCGTCGCAGCATTCTCAAGCGCCTTCAGCGTCACGATGTCGCGCGGGCGAATGTTCTTAGCGATCAGGTCCATCACAACCTGACCGGCTGTGTAGCAAAACCGATCACGGATTTCGTAAGGGGCTGGCGCACCTGCCGAATAGGGCAGAGCAAGGCCAATAGCTTCTGAAACCGTTGCCATTGTGTTGGCTGTAAACTGCGCACCACAAGCGCCGGCTGATGGACAGGCCACCATTTCCAATTCGTCGAGATCCTCTGAGGACATATCGCCAACAGAATGCTTGCCGACGGCTTCAAAGAGATCCTGAACAGTGACTGGATTGCCGCGGAAGCTACCGGGCAAAATCGAGCCGCCGTAGATGAACACGGATGGAATGTTGAGGCGCACCATGGCCATCATCATGCCGGGCAAGGATTTGTCGCAACCAGCAAGACCAACCAGCGCATCATAAGAATGGCCGCGCATGGTCAACTCAACCGAGTCGGCGATCACTTCGCGCGAAACTAGTGAGGACTTCATGCCCTGATGGCCCATGGCGATGCCGTCGGTAACGGTGATCGTGCAGAACTCGCGTGGCGTGCCGCCAGCAGACGAGACGCCCTTTTTCACAGCCTGCGCTTGGCGCATCAAAGAGATATTGCAAGGAGCCGCTTCGTTCCAAGCTGATGCCACACCAACAAGCGGTTGGTGGATCTGCTCTTTCGTGAGCCCCATGGCGTAAAGATAAGACCGATGCGGAGCACGAGACGTGCCCTCGGTCACATGGCGGCTAGGCAATTTGCTTTTGTCAAATTCATGAGCCATCAACTCAACCCCGGTCTATCGTGTGGAAAGCCTCACCGAATGGTGAATAAAGCTCTGTTGCCATGCGAGGGAGCGCATATGCAAGAGCGTCTTTCCTAATGATGTATGAATGGACCATGTTTCCGACGGGTGTTTAGCAACAAATTGAGCCGGTTAAGCTCGAACCCGTGGACGATAGCACTTGGTTTATGGCTGAAAAGCGGCACATTGTGCGCGAAAGGCAGTCTGAGTGACGTTCCCGCACAGCTGTTGCAGGAACGCCACAAATTGCCTCTGCATTACGCGAATTAACGCGGAATGGTTAACCCAAATGAACCAAAGCGGCCCGCATCTTGTCGGCGCGACTCTGCGCCTCGGTGCGGCGATCCCGGTTCTCTTCCACGACTTCTTCCGGCGCCTTGCGCACAAAGTCCGCATTGCCGAGCTTAGCGTCGATCTTCACGACCTCTGCATCGAGCTTGCCGATCTCCTTGGCCAGACGCGCGCGTTCAGCATCAAAGTCGATAATGCCCGTCAGCGGCAGAGCGACCAAAACGCCGCGCACGATCAATTGCGCAGAGCCCGAAGGTGCGTGATCTGCCGTGGAAATTTCGGATGTGCGCGAGAGACGACGGATCGTGTCGCCCCACACTTGCGAGAGAGCAACGATATCAGCCCCTGCTCCCACCAACACCATTGGCACCAAAGCGGAGGCTGGCACATTCATTTCAGCGCGCACCGAACGCACCTCTGAAATGAGATCAACCAACCAGCCAATTTCAGCCTCGGCATCAGGTGCAGCATAGCCCTTCAACTCTGGCCATGGGCTCAGCGTCAAAATCTGCGTGCGGGCTGGACCGTCTTGGCCCTTGATGGCCCACAATTCTTCCGTGAGGAACGGCATGAACGGATGCAACATAGCGGCGCAAATATCGATCAACGCCGACGTCGTCGCACGTGTCTCATCCTTGGCGGCGCCATCTTCACCACCCTGCAAGACAGGCTTGGCGAGTTCCAAATACCAATCGCAGAAGATGTTCCACACAAAGCGATAAGCAGCGTTGGCGGCATCGTTAAAACGATAGGTCTCAATGGCTTGTGCCACTTCCGCACTTGCGCGCTGCGCCTCGCCAAATATCCAACGGTTGAGCGTTTGCTTGACCTGCGTAGGCTCAAAGCCAGCGACACGAACGCAACCGTTCATCTCAGCAAAGCGAGAGGCATTCCAGAGCTTTGTTGCAAAGTTGCGATAGCCTTCGACGCGACTTGTCGCCAACTTAATGTCACGCCCCTGCGCAGCCATTGCAGCAAGCGTGAAGCGCAACGCATCCGCGCCATATTGATCGATGAGTTGCAGCGGATCGATGACGTTGCCCTTCGACTTCGACATCTTAGCGCCCTTCTCGTCTCGAACGAGGGCGTGGATGTAGATGTCCTTGAAAGGAACCTCATCCATAAAGTGAAGACCCATCATCATCATTCTGGCAACCCAGAAGAAAATGATGTCAAAGCCCGTCACCAAAACGCTGGTGGGATAATAGCGCTTCACGTCTGTGGCTTGCTCTGGCCAACCCAGTGTCGAGAACGGCCATAGGGCCGAGGAGAACCAAGTGTCGAGCACGTCTTCATCGCGCGTGAGCGCCACAGCGCGACCGTGTTTGGCATGGGCTTGCGCCTCAGCCTCGGCCTGCGATTCTGCCACGAAAACATGGCCGTCTTCGTCATACCAAGCTGGGATCTGGTGACCCCACCAAAGCTGGCGTGAAATGCACCAAGGCTGAATGTTATCAAGCCATTCGAAATAGGTCTTTTCCCAATTCTTCGGGATGAATTTGGTCTTGCCTTCGCGCACGGCTTTGAGCGCCGGCTGCGCCAAAGTCTTAGCGTCCACATACCATTGATCGGTCAAGAATGGCTCGATCACGACGCCAGAGCGATCACCATGAGGAACGGTGTGGAGATAGGGCTCGATGGTTGGGCACAGGCCAAGTGCTTCCATCTTCTGAACAATCATCTTGCGAGCCGCAAAACGATCTGTGCCGTGCATGGCCAGTGTCTCTTGCAACTCACCACTGTCAGCCACGCCCTCAACAAAGGCTTCATTACCAGCGAGCAAGAGCTTGCCTTCGGTGTTCAAAATGTTGATCAGCGGCAGATCGTGGCGCTTGCCGACCTCGAAGTCGTTGAAATCATGCGCAGGTGTGATCTTGACGGCGCCAGTTCCCTTCTCAGGATCGGCATAATCATCGCCAACAATCGGAATCAAACGGCCAACCAATGGCAGGCGCACACGTTTGCCGATCAGATGTTTGAATTTCTCGCTCTCAGGATGCACCGCCACGGCGCTATCGCCCAACATTGTCTCAGGGCGTGTGGTCGCAACCGTGATGAATGTGTCAGGATTTTCTGCATCATAAACAACGCCTTCGAGCGGATAGTTGAAGTGCCACAGATGGCCTTTCACTTCCGTTGGCACGACTTCCAAATCCGAAATTGCGGTCAGCAATTTAGGATCCCAATTGACCAGACGCTTGGCCTTGTAGATCAGGCCGTCCTTATGCAGCTGCACGAACACTTTGAGCACAGCTTTGGACAGGCCCTCGTCCATCGTAAAACGCTCGCGCGACCAATCACACGACGCGCCTATGCGCTTGAGCTGATTGACGATTGTGCCGCCTGATTCAGCTTTCCATTCCCAAACGCGTTCCAGAAATTTCTCGCGGCCCATCTCGCGACGGCCCGGCTCATTGCGCTCAGCCAATTGGCGCTCGACCACCATCTGCGTCGCAATGCCCGCATGATCGGTGCCCGGCTGCCAAAGCACATCCTTGCCGCGCATCCGCTGGTAGCGACACAGAATGTCTTGCAACGTATTGTTGAGCGCATGGCCCATGTGAAGCGAGCCCGTGACATTGGGCGGCGGGATCACGATTGTGTAGGGCTCGGCCCCTGCCCGATCCGCACGGCCAGCCTTGAAGGCCTCGGCCTCATCCCAGACGGCGGCAATACGGCCTTCAACGGCGGCGGGATCGAATCTGTTGTCCATCATGATAATGCGCCGCTCCGGCAGGTCAGTGTGTCGAGTTCAGTGTGTCGTGGTCAGTGTGTTTTGTCGCCACTCGGTGTTGGGTGCGCACAGAGTCGGCAGTCTGCCGTTAGAAAACCGACGACGGTCACGATGTCAACGCACTGCACCATCCCAAGGGCTCCGGGCGAGCATTTGGGGATAGGCATTTGCGCTCGGTCGACAGGGTATTTGTGCTGGAATCGGCCTAAGCGCCGCGGCCGCCACGGGCTACGCGCTCAATCTCGGTGCGAACGAGACGTTCGACCAGCACCGGCAGATTGTCATCCAACCACTGCTTGAGCATGGGACGCAGCAATTCCGACACAAGCGAACCCATCTCCGCAGGGTCTTTCATGGCTAGGCTTGAGGTCAGAGCCTCGAACGCCTGAGCCACGCTGGCATCGGTGGCCTGCGAGACCAAGGGCGCTGCGGCTGGTTCAGCATAACGAGGCTCGGCATACCGAGGCTCAGAATAGGCCTGTGGGGCCTGAGGCTGATAGGCTTGAGGCTGCGGGGCCTGAGGGACGGCATGGGCCTGAGGGACGGCTTGGGCCTGATGGGGCGCTGACGCAAAGCTGCGGCGCTCCGGCATCAGAGTTTCAGCCGTCGAGCTGCGGCGGCTAATGGCGGCAAAGCGATCAGCGGCAACACCCTCCAAAGCGGAGGTTTCTGCCACGGGTGGCTTGATGGAATTGCGGAGATTGGACGGTGGCGCAGCAACTGGCGTCGGCGCTGATGAATGTCGTACGGGCGCAGCCGGCATGCCCTGGCGTAGAGATGGCGCAGGACTAGCTGAGCGGGACAGAGGCAGCACTTCGTCATCGGCGATAATCCGGCGGATTGACGCCAGAATTTCTTCCATCGATGGCTCGTGAGCCGCGCGCTGCTCAACAGCTCTTGGATCGTCGTAACGGTGATATTGAGTAGAAGAGCTGACGGTCATGATCTCGGACGCTGAGTGTTAAGGGCCTGACCGAGCCATATGGATCGGCCTAATGCCATGCGCCCCAACCCAAGCTTGAGCCAGAACGCAAGAATCACTTTGAACGCAACGATCTACCCAATCAAGTTACGATAGAATTGTAGCTGTGGACAGTCTGCAAACTGAGCAAAATAACGATAAAACACCCCCTCCAATCCCTTTTTGGCACAGGATTGGAGCCCAATAGGCAAAATTGCACTGGTTTGGGAGTGCGAGGTTGGCCTGCCTCAGCGCCCGTCAGGCGTGCGCAGGCCAATCCACTTATCCTTGACCTGATCGTAGTGGATCGTTGGGTCATAGGTCATCACGTTCAGCCCAAGACGGGTGGCCGACAGGCGACCGACCGATTGCGTGAGGAGATAAGAATTCACAACCTGATCGCGCTGCGAGGTCACAAGATTGACGCGCGCGGTCAACAAAGCTTGTTGGGCGTTCAACACATCCAGCGTTGTACGCTGGCCGACTTTCGCCTCTTCGCGAACGCCATTGAGGGCGATTTCGGCGGCACGAACCGCAGCACGGTTGGCTTCAATGATCAGTCGGGTGTTTTGAAAAGCACCCCAATTGGACACAACAACCGAGCGCACCTGCTCGCGGGCCAAATCGGCCTGCAATTGGGCTTGGCCTAGCAATTCCTTGGCCTGACGAACGCCCGAATACACAACGCCACCTTCATAAATCGGTACCGTAATGCTGCCCACGAGGGACGCGCTTCCAAAGCGACTGTCTGGAATACCAGCAACGTCATAACGCTTCTGAACCGTGCCCGTCAGATTGACCGTCGGGGCGAGCTGGCCCTGCGTGATCTTTGCGGCCAGCGCCAACGCGTCGACATTATGCAGAGCAGATTGCACTGTAGGGTGCTCAACGAGAGACAAAGTGACCGCCTCATCGAGCTTTGTTGGAATGAGGCCGTCAATTGGACGGGCCGGAGATAGGTTTTTGGGGTCAACACCAATCAGCTGGCGGTAAATCGCGAGGCTGGTCTGCAAGTTCGACTGCGCTGTGAAAGCGCTGGCCTGCCCCGACGCGAGCGAAGATTGCGCCTGAGCCACGTCAGTGCGCGTGACTTCACCAACCTGAAAACGGTCCTCAGTCTGCTTAAGCTGTTGACGCAACACATCAACGTTGTTGCGCTGCAAGTCCAAAACAGCCGTATCGCGCAGCACATTCATATAAGCGGTTGCCGCATTGGCCAGCACGGACTGCTCGCTCTGGCGCAAAATCTCGCGTGACTGAAGGATCTGGGATTCAGACTGGCGAACCGAATTTGGCGTGCGGTAACCGTTGAAAAGCGTCTCTTGAACCACCAGCGATGCGTTGCGTGGTGTCGAATTGTCTTCAACCGGATTGCGGCCGATAGCGGTCGTGCGCTGATGCTGGAGCCCAACGTCACCGTTAGCGGTAATGGTCGGACGGTAACCGCCAAGCGCCTTGGGAAGATTTTCGTCGGTGGCGCGCGTTGCAGCACGCTGTTGGTTGAGATCGGGGCTGAACGAATAGGCTTTCGACAAGGCACCAGAGATGGTTTCTGCCTGCGCAACCGAAGCAAAACCAAACAAATTCAATGCACTGAGCAGAAGCCCAACTTGTAAAATACCAAGGCTCTGACGTGAACCGGACCTACCAAACATTACCTGCTCCAAACAAACGCGGCAGACCTAGCTGCAGAATCACTCTTATATTAACCATAACTTAAGTTCGGCGCGCGGGCACTCTTTAGGTTGCAGCGCTAATTCATGGGGGTGACGCAAAAATACGTCACTCCTCCCGCCGAGCCGCCTCGAACGCATTAATATTCTTCAGTATATTCAGACACTTATGGTGCCAGACGATTAGAAAGCGAAGCTTGGCTTTTTAGCAAATGCCTTGAGAACGCTGGTCGCTGCTCCGTCAAAAAGCAGACGCGAACTGGCATTTACGCCCACCTTATCAAAGCGCATGGCCTTGATGGCGCGCCCAAGCGTCAAATCTGTCTTCAAGGTTACAAGGCGTCCGCCCGGAGCCAACTGGGCAAACAAAGCCTCAAGGCCCTCCTCAATCGCACCATTGACGAGAATGACGTCGAATGGTGCTGCTGCCGGCGCGCCCGCTGTCAGCGGCCCTGTGAGCGTCGTCACGGAGCCAAAACCCTGAGCTGTTAGAGCTGCCCGGGCCTGATCGGTCAGGCTGGCATCGTCCTCAAGCGTGGTGACGGAGGCGCCAAGGCCCGCGAGCAAGGCCGCAGTATAGCCGCAACCACCCGCCACATCGAGGACACGATCGCCGGGCTTAATATCAGCGCCCTGAATCAACCGGGCGAGAATCATAGGGGTCAAAAGACGTCGTTCCGTCTTGCCACCAAGGGAGACGGACGCATCAGAATAGGCCAAAGGCGCAAGCTGCGGCGGCAGGAACGCCTCGCGCGGCACCTCAATAAAGCGAGTTAAAACAGCCTGATCGGTCACATCAAAGGTCCTGATCTGACAATCCACCATCATCTGTCGCAATTGGGCAAAATCGGTTGGAATCACTTGAGCTGTGTTCGACATGCGAAGGGCCTGAATCTGGTTAGAACAACTGGTGGTTTTATACGTGTGGCCCAAGCCCGAGTCCATGCCCCTATCCATGCCACTCAGGAGGGATACCAACATAGAATGGTATAAACGACCCTTGCGATGGGGAAGCCTATCTGCAATCTGTTGGGCAGAGAGCCAAATTCTGGGCTTCAAGCCCCTCTTTAAGCCATTCCCTTTTTTAAGCCATTCATGGAGCTATCATGTCTGAATCACCAACTGAACATATTGAACATGTTGAACATGCCCAACATGCCGCCCATAGCGGTGACAGCTTTACGATGACCGTTTCGGTGACGATCGCCATTCTTGCCGTGGCTGCGGCCACCATTGGAAGTCTGGAGACAATTGAAACTAGCGCTACAATTTCAGAGAAAAATAACGCTGTGTTGTATCAATCCAAGGCCAGCGACCAATGGGCATTTTATCAGGCCAAAAGCATCAAGAAGAACCTCTACGAAATCGCTGCCCAGACCAATGCTGAAAAAAGCGAGGATTTCGCAAAAGAATCCAAACGCTATGATGCTGAAACCAAAGACATTTTAAAAGAAGCGCAGGAGCAAGAACATCTCTCCGAAGAGCGGCTCCACGCCAGCGCTCATCATGAACATCGGCATCATGTGCTCACGATCGCGGTGACGTTGCTGCATGTCGCGATCGCAATCTCAACGATATCAATCATTTCCAAAGGCGCACGTTGGCCTTGGTATGGAGCTTTGGCTCTGACCACGGCCGGTGTCATCATCGCGATGAGCGCTTATATCGGCTGAGTGATGGAGCCGCGTTTGAGCGCGGCTCCCACAATTTTGGCGTGTATTACTTGAGGCGCTTGTTACATTCGCTGTAATAGCCGCCGCCCTTTTGAATCCAATTCAGACCGCCATTACCGTTGGTGTCTTTGTTGATACGGTATTGATCCAAACAGGTTTTTTCACGTGCTTTGCCGGGCTTCTCGCTGGCATATTTAGCAGCGATGGCGCTTGGGAAAACAGCACTACCAACAGCGACTGGTGCTGCTGGGGTTGCAGGCTTTGCAGCAGATTGGGCGCTTGCTGGGGCCTGAGGGGCTGCAGCAGGAGCTGCAGCGGGAGCAGCGGCAGGGGTTGCAGCTGGAGCGGCATCAGCGCCACATTGGGCTTTGCGGAAGTCGTTCCACTTTTGAGCACCGAGCGTACCGGCGGCCTGAGCTTCACGATATTTCGCGCTACAGTCCTTCGCCGATAATGCATTGGCGGCGGAGGGAATGGAAAAACTCATCAACGACAAAGTGGCTGAAGCCATTAAAATATTTGAAATTTTTGACATGAAATTCTCCGTTTGAATTGGTCAAACCCTGACCAAATCACCGAACAATAGTATTGCCACGGCGATCCAGAAACGCAATGCGCCATTCGCTGTAAAGTTCAACGCTTGGCACATTGGTGAGTTTCATCAATCTTATCAGCGAGAAACCATCATCATCACGCTGGCAGGATCGCGAAGCTCAACCCAAGTGTTGGCATCTCTTTGTGACTGGCGCTTGACAAAACGATAGCCAGTTTCGGTCCACATTTTCACATCGGCGCGAAGATTATCGAGGATCAAATCGCCCCGATTGGTGCGCACTGTGAGCACAGCGTGACCCTCGCCGTTTTGGTCTTTGACAATCGTCATCAGCAGGGCTTGGCGCGGAAAACCGGCCTCTACCAGTAGCTTACGCTTCAACAGCGCATAGTCCTCGCAATCGCCAGCGCCATCTGTTGGGTAATCCCAGCGATCAACGACATGCCAATGATCAATGTCTGAAACAGCTTTAATGGTTGTGTTCACTTGCGCGTTGATGCGCTCAATGGTCTGAAAAGTCTCACCTTTTAGAACCACATCGACCGCTTGAGTGATCGGTGTTTCACATTCGCCATTATACCGAAAACAGAAGTCCACCCAGCCAAAAGGAACCGATGTTTGAATACCAACGATCAGAAACGATGGCTTGCCGCCGCGCCCTTCGGCCTGTCCAGCGACGCTGGCGCTGGCGCTGATAAAGCCTGTGACTATCACTAATGTTCTGAAAACTCTGGCAAACATTGTCGTCCCTTTCGATGGGTCCAACATGCCAGAGCGGATTTGCTGTCGATTGAAGCAAAATGCGCGCATTTTATCGGATGCGATTAATTTGAATTGCCAGCCGATTAAGCTCAATTTTTCGCTAAATTAAACGCGAGTGAGCCGCCAACCGCTGAATCTATTGATGTTTTTAATGCGTCTGGATTTTCACGTTTACCCTGTCGGGCCAAACGGTGGTATCAACCGCATCGTTACGACAAGCGGCATGGTTAATTCGCCTCGCCCAAAAGTGTTAACAGTGCAATTTAATTTTTGCACACATTCCGCACGCGGGGACACACACGAGTCTGAACGTGCAGTTTTGCCTGTTTGTGCAGACATTGTTGGGCTCTCACGCGCACTCGCACTCAGTCGGCCCGCCACAAATTGCATCGAAGCTATTGAGTTGTGAATTTGCAAGCTATTGAGTTGTGTCTTTGAAAGACACAGCACTCAACACGTCAAAGCCCACATGAATAAAAGCCTTGTGGCATCGCTAGTTTTGAGTAGTTCCAAACTAGAAACACCCTGCCCTAGTTTAGAAACAAACTAATGTTTTCTCAAATCATTGACCGAGCCGCTTGCATTGGCCTAATGAGCATAACCGCTCATGAAGGATGGCTCGAATGACTAATCGTTTCTGGAATTTGCTGCTCGCTGGAACTTTTGCTGGAACATTCGCCCTCACATCATCTTCGATGGCTAAGGAATATCCGGTTGGCACGCCGCAAACGGTTGCTGGCATGGAGATCGGCGCTGTCTATCTTCAGCCCATTGAGATGGCCCCTCCCGGCATGATGCACGATGCCAAGGACTCGGACGTTCATCTTGAGGCCGATATTAAAGCTGCCAAGGGCAACCCGAACGGCTTTGCTCAGGGTGATTGGATTCCCTATCTCAGCGTCGATTTTGAATTGACCAAGGTCGGTGGTGCCACACAAAAGGGCGTCTTCATGCCAATGGTTGCCAATGACGGCCCCCATTATGGTGAGAACGTCAAAATGGCTGGCCCCGGCAAATATGTTTTGAAGCTCACTGTTAAGCCGCCCGGCGAACATACGCACTTTGGCCGCCATATCGATAAAGAGACTGGCGTTGCCGAATGGTTTAAGCCATTCACTACAGAATATGAATTCACCTACGCTGGCGCTGGCAAAAAGGGAGCGTACTAAACATGGTTCGGTTTGCTCAGCTTATCGCACTTGGATTTGGCCTTATGCTCTCGCCCGCTTTTGCGGATGAGCCCAACACATTTAAGATTGAGTTCAACGACGGCAAAATCACGCCGCTCGAAATCACCGTGCCTGCAGGCCAACGCATCACGCTCGAATTGAGCAACATCGGCAACACACCGGCTGAATTCGAAAGTCGCGAACTCTCGAAAGAAAAAGTGCTCGCACCCAAAACACAATCCACCATGATTTTGCGCACGCTTGATGCTGGTCGTTACGAATTCGTTGACGACTTTCATCCAGAAGCACCGCCAGCCATCATCATAGCCAAATAAAAGGCGGACCCATGTCGAGCCAGTTAAGCAATGTTGTTTTTATTCTTTGGCGCGAGAGCGTCGAAGCATTGCTCGTCATCGGCATTTTGAGCGCGTGGTTGTCTCAACAAGACAACCCGCTCTCCATCACCAAAGGCCGCCGCTATTTGTGGGCGGGCGTTGGCGCTGGTCTGGCCCTCGCTTTGATCTTTGCAGCGGTGCTCGTGGTGTTGGGTGATTCACTGCCCGACGATGCGCAACAAATCTATCAAGCCGTCACCGTTCTGATTGCCTCGGCCTTGATTGTGCAGATGGTGTTTTGGATGCGCCGTCACGGTCGCACACTCAAGCGTGATCTGGAATCTGCACTCACCAAAGCGGCCTCGCAAGAAAGCTGGTGGTCGGTTTTCATTTTGGCAATGATTGCTGTGGCACGTGAAGGCAGCGAAACGGCCGTGTTTATTTACGGCACTTTGTCGGCTGGAAAAAACGATTCCTTATTGGCGACACTTGGCGCCATTGCACTGGGCGCAGCACTTGCGGCTTGTACCTATCTTTTGCTGCAATTGGGCAATCGCTATTTGTCATGGCGCGTGTTCTTCCGCATGACAGAAATCATGCTGTTGCTTTTGGCTGGCGCGCTGCTCGTCACCGGCATTGATAATTTGGTATCGCTTGATTATCTCCCCGCACTGTCTGGCCGCTTGTGGGATACATCGACCATTCTGCCAGATCGTGGCATTGTGGGTGGTCTGCTGGCCTCATTGACCGGCTATCGCGCCAAGCCATTTGGTATGGAAATTTTGGTGTTGGCTTTGTATTGGCTGGCCATTTATTTTGCCATCCGGGCGCCAAGCGCACCGATCAAACAAGCGATCATTGCAAAATGACTCTAGCCCACTCCGGGACGCATGAAAGAGACGCGGCGATTGATCGCGCGCTTTCGCGTGCCGGAACATGGCTTCAGCAACATCAGCGCAGCATTCAAAATGTGCAATGGGCTGTTGTTGGCATCTATCTGTTTCTCGTTGCGGTGCCTGCGTTTTTGCCACTGCCAGAGGGCACTGCGCACATCTGGACCAATGTAACTCTGTTTTCGCAATTCGCCTTTTGGGGATTGTGGTGGCCGTTCGTTTTGCTCAGCATGATTTTGGTTGGCCGCATGTGGTGCGGCATTTTATGTCCCGAGGGCGCGCTCACTGAAGCTGTCAGCCGCAAAGGCCACGGCTATGCTGTGCCGCGTTGGGTGACATGGCGCGGCTGGCCATTTGTGGCTTTTGCGCTCACCACAATTTATGGCCAGATGGTCAGCGTCTACCAATATCCACGACCCGTGTTGATTGTTTTGGGTGGCTCAACGATTGGCGCCATGATCGTTGGATATTTTTGGGGCCGCACCAAGCGCGTGTGGTGTCGCTATTTATGTCCCGTCACCGGCGTGTTCGAAGTTTTATCCAAACTTGCGCCGGTATATTTCCGCGTCGATCAATTGGCATGGGACGCGTGGATCAAGCCAAAAAGCGCAGATATTCCGCATGTGAATTGCGCGCCGCTTGTGCCCCTCAAAACCATGCAGGGCTCAAGCCTGTGTCATATGTGTGGGCGCTGCAGCGGTTTTCGTGGTGCCATCACTTTGTCGCGACGCTCGCCCAATTATGAAATCGTAAATGTAGCGGGCACCAAATATCGCCCATGGCAAAGCGCGCTCATCATCTTTGGCATGATTGGTTTGGCCGCAGGCGCGTTTCATTGGAGCGGCAGCGCGATCTATGTCGCCATCAAACAATTTTTAGCGGAAGCGCTCATCAACCACGACATTGTGTGGCCGCTAGAGCCGCATTTGCCATGGTGGATTTTGACCAATTATCCTGAGCAAAACGATGTGTTGAGCATTTTGGACGGCGCAGTGCTGATTGGCTTTATCATCGGAATGTCGGTGCTGGTCGGTGGTGCCATCAGCGCGTGTTTGGCGCTTGCTGGCCGCATGGCCTCAAGGAATTGGGTGCATGTGGCGCATCACATGGCGCAAGGCTTTATACCCATTGCAGGCTGCGGTGTGTTCCTCGGCCTCTCCGCCCTCACCTTCACCATGCTGAAGTCTGAAGGCGTCGTGTTGAGCTTCCTACTGCCTTTGCGCATGGCTCTACTGGGTGGCGCCACGTTATGGACGCTTGTTCTGTGCTGGCAGATCACAGGCGTGCATCAACGCGCATGGGCGTTGCGCGCACTCGCCATGCTGCCCATCAGCGCCGGCGCGCTCACAGCCTTTGTCAGCTGGGCGTCGTTGTTCTGGAAGTAGCGTTTAAGCCTGCGTCAGCAAAGCTTCGACGGACGCGGCCCAATCCAACAGAGCATGATCTGCGCCATGTGGCATCGACAACATAAGCCCCACCGGAGCCTCACCCTGCACCTGCATTGGCAGAGAAATCGCGCAACCATCCAACACATTGATGAGAGCGGGATTGCGCAGCAGTAGCAAATTCAAGCGCCCAAATTCTGCATCCGTGTCGAACTCGGTCTTGCGTGGTGCGACAACAGGCACAGTTGGAAACGCGCACACATCAAAATCACGCAGACGCGCCTGATAGCGTGCGATGACTGCCGCACGCGCCGACACAAGCTCAGCATAATCAGCCGCACTTTGTTCCTTGCCACGCATGATGCGCGAGATAACACGCGGATCATATAAATGCTCGCGCCCCACCATCAGCTCTTTGTGGATCTCGTAGGATTCAGCAGCAGCAAAACCGCCCTTGCTGTTCATCTGCGCTATCTCAGAAAATTCTGGCACATCAATTTGCGTTACGGTTGCGCCAGCAGACTTTAGCTTTGCGAGTGTGCGCTCAAACGCAGCGCCCACATGCGCGTCCATACCATCCAGCACCATGGTGCGCGGCACAGCTACGCGCAATGTGTCGAGCGGACGGATGTTAAGCGCACGCACGGGCTCACCCGCCAAAATGCTATCAAGGATCGCAACGCATTCAACCGAGCGCGCAAGAGAGCCAACCGAATCCAATGTGTAAGAGAGCGGAAAGCCGCCCTCCGTTGACACTCGATCGGCCGTTGGCTTGAAACCCACGAGAGAATTAAACGCAGCCGGAATACGACATGAGCCGCCGGTGTCAGTGCCAAGCGCGCCATGCGCCATGCCATCAGCCACAGAGATTGCGCCGCCCGATGTGGAGCCGCCGGGAACGCGTTGTGAAGCGCGATCCCATATCGATGATGGCGCTTCATAATGTGGATTGAGGCCAACACCGGAGAATGCAAATTCTGTCATCTGGGTGCGACCCATGATCACAAAACCCGCCTTGCGCAAACGTGCAACGGACACCGCATCCACTTTGGCTGGCGCATGATCGTCCAAAACAATCGAGCCCGCTTTCGTCACATCGCCAGCAACATCGAACAGATCTTTGATCGAAATTGGAATGCCTGAAAACGGCGATGGCTCGCAGCCTTTTTCACGCAAACGATCACTGGCATCAGCCGCAGCACGCGCCTGATCGGCATGCACTTTAACAAAAGCGCGCGCGCCCTCTCCTGCTGGATCAGCAATATTCGTCAAACATTGCTCGACAAGCGCGCGGCTTGTTGTGCCATGTTGGCTGAGTTTTTTAGCGAGAGCTTGCAGCGTTGGATAGGTTTGCACGGACTGTCTCAACTATTCGAAGTAATGAATCTCTAGCAAAAGACAGCCAGCGACGGAGCTAAACGGTCCATGAAATGCTCCCGGTGGACGGCATGCGTAGGTGAAGGGCTGAAAGCTTTCCCCGCCCTTGCCCTGATCGTCGTTGCCCACTGACAAATCGCCAGACACAAGGAACACTTCTTCCCAATATTTATGGACGAATGGTTCAGTCGTGAACACGCCGGGATCGAAACGCAACAGACGCGTGCGCGTGCCAGTGTTGTTCACTTCATCAAGCGAGCCCGCGAGAATCTTCTGCTGAATGCCTGATGGATAACCAGTGGGCACTTCCCAACCCTTGGTCATATCGAGCGTGTGAAATTCGTCGTGTAATTTATTGATGGCCATGATTGCCCCCTCGTTATTTTAAGACTCGCTGCGACCAGACATTTCTGTATGCCATGGCGCAACGCGACGCTCGATCCAACCCACAAAGGAGTTGAGACCCGTTGCCAAAATCATGATGACGATGACAGGCACAAACATCGCGGCCGTATCGAATGAATTGGCCGCATTGATAATGATCGAGCCAAGACCCGAAATCGCGGTAAAGAATTCCGCAATCACCATGGCCACAACGGCGCGGCCCACGGCCAATTTCGTGCCCGCCATAATGTAGGGCAAGGTGGCTGGCAGAACGATCCGCATCATCACGACATGAGGTGGTGCTACAAGCGATTTGCCAACTTCAATCAGCGTCTTTGGCACGCCGCGTACGCCAAGCCATGTGTTGATGACAATCGGAAACACCGCCATCAAAAACACAACGGCAGCCTTGACCGTAAAGCCAAGACCAAACCACAACACCAACAGCGGCACGAGTGCAACGAGTGGCATCGCATAAGCAGCAGTGACGAAAACACCAATACTGGCTTCAAGAACGCGCGAGCGACCAATCAACAGACCAAGCGGAATACCCACAATCACCGACAGGCCATAGCCAACGATGAAAGCTTGAAGACTCTGCGCCAAAGCTTTGAGCAACAGACCCGACTTCACCATCTTCCAAAACGCGATACCAATCGCGACGGGATGCGAGCCAAAAATCGGATTCACATTACGTCCAAAATATTCCCACAGCAGAAGCACAAGTACCACTGAGGACAGTGTGATGACCCAATTGGGCACTTCGCGCTTCAGTTTGATGGCCATATCATCAACAATGACGGGCTTTTTTTCATTCGACATGATGCAAGCCTCTAATGCGCGTGACTGGAAGTAGGCTGATTGTGCAGCGCTTCCCAGACTTTGAGACGAATTTGACCAAAGGTGGGCGTGGCGCGTGCGGTGGCCATATCGAGGCCGAGCTTGCGCAACGGCACGTCAATAATTTCCTGCACATAGCCAGAGCGCATCACAACAATGCGATCAGCAAGCAGCACGGCCTCATCAAGATCATGTGTGACGAACACAATCGACTTGCCGGTGCGCTTTTGAATATCAAGCAATTCGGCTTGTAGGTTCTCGCGTGTCTGCGCGTCCAACGCGCCAAACGGCTCATCCATCAACAAGACTTCAGGATCAATCGCGAGGGCGCGTGCAATGCCCACACGCTGTTTCATACCGCCCGACAATTGGTAAGGGCGACGATCAGCCGCGTCTTTCAAGCCCACGAGATCGAGATAGCGCATAGCTGTCTCTTTGAGCTCAGGCCCACGCATGCCCTTCATCTCAAGACCAAACATGACGTTTTTGACGGCTGACAACCAAGGCAGCAATTCGGCATGTTGGAAGACGAGGCCGCGGTCGTAACCGCAGCCCTTTATTTCGCGACCATCAATTGTCACCTTGCCACGGCTTGCCGTTTCAAGGCCCATGAGAATCCGCAAGGCCGTCGTTTTGCCGCATCCGCTTGGTCCGATCAACACAACGATTTCAGATTCAGCTACGTCAAAACTCACGGATTTGAGCGCGTGCACGATCTGCGTTTTGTTCTCTATTCGCAAAGCGAAAGATTTGGATACGTCCTTAAGACTGACCTGCCCCATGATTTAAACTCTCATCAGTTATTTTTTAGACGCGATCAAATCCAAAGCCTTTTGACGAGGCGCTGGTTCGAGGAATTTTGCAAAATCAACTGGGCCAGTGAGCGTGCCGGTCTTGATGAAAAGATCCTGCATCCACTTCAGCTTGTCTGTTGGAATGCTCATATCGACGTCAATCGCGTTGTAGCGAACAACTTCTTCGAACACGAAAGCCTGACGTTCATCTTCTGGCTTGGCGTTGATGATGTCCTTCGCCATCTTCACTGTCTCGTCGCGGTGCGACATTGCGTAGCGATAAGATTCCATGGACGCCGCCAAGAACTTCACTGCATCATCACCACGCTCAGCAATCGTCTTTGCTGACATATACGAACAGAAGCGCACATAATTTGGTGCCACATCATGCGCATGCACGAGAACCTTCAAACCCATCTCTTTGACCATGGGTGTGAATTCGGTTGAAGCGGCGGCTGCGCCAATAATGCCCGCCGATACGGCACGGAAGCGATCTGTATCACTGCCCATGGCAGCAAATTGCACATCTTCTGGTGACAGATTGTACTTTTCGAGCACAGAACGTGCAAACAAATCAGGCAGTGCGCCAGGAGCGGAAATGCCAAAGGCTTTGCCCTTCAAATCCGCAACTGAATTCACATCAGCCTTGGTGAAGATGGCGTAGGTGAGACCGGGCCAATAGCAGCCGACCAATTTCACATCAGCACCGCGCGAGACGGCCAACATTGGCGCGCCGGGGCTGCCCTCATAGCTTTCCAATTCGCCAGCGATCAAAGCCTTCAACGCAAGTGCGTCGCCTTTGAACTGCACGATTTCCAAGTTCACGCCGCGCTTTTGCGCAAAGCCGCCATTGGCGGCCATCATCACGAAGCCAGCATCGCTCTTGGCTTCCACGATACCGTGACGCCAAACCTTTTGGGCAGCAGCAGGTGTTGTCAAAAGGCTGGCACTCAAAAGGCTTGTGCCCAGCAGAGTGCATGTTGTTGCAAAAAACGTTTTGAGACTAAGTTTTGCCGTTGCCATTCTATTCTCCCACTGCCCTGACTTTGCGTCGGAACCTCGTTTTATGAATGCAAGTTGCGCGCCGTTAATCCGTGCGTTCAACAGGATCATTCATATTTACATCGCTTCGGCGCTGCGCGATGAGCTCATCACCGAAATCGAAATATTCACTGTTGGTCGCCATGCGTGCTTGACGCTCAAGATTGGCGGGCCATACGCCCAAATCATACCCATGCCACGGTGATTCAGGCTTCAATTCGCCCAAACCTAGACGCTCCCAAATGGCGCGCGCGCCTTCCATAAATTCGCGTTTGGGCAAAGCCACTGGCGCAAAATCGCCCTTCAACAAAGCATTGATGAGAACAGAAGCCGTGTCGCCATTGTCCTTAGGACCGCGCGGACCATGGCCGGAATCCTTCTTGTCCAACACGCGCATGTCATGCTGCGGCTGGCAGCGATAAGACATTGCCCAGAACAGAGCATCTGCATTTTCTGGATCAATATCTTCATCAATTGCAATGATCCATTTGCCGGCAAAGCGATGCACGGTCGAGACGGCATAGAGCGCACGCCACACTTCCGTTTCAATCACGCCACGCTCAAATTGCACTGCAATCACAGCATAAAGCGAGGTCAAAGGCTCATGCATCGACACGCGCTTGACGCCGCGAATGCCCAGACCATTGCGCAAATGATTGAGATAGACTGGCTCCATCGCAGCTTTGCGGATCACGCTGGATTCGCTTGGTGTCACTTGGCTGATGAAGGATGGAATGATGCTATTGGCGCGACGCGTGATGCACGTCACATCCATGAATGCATTGTATTCCTGCAAATTCACATAGCCATGCGATTCACCAAACGGCGCTTCAGGCTCCAAGCTCTCCGTGCTGATGAAACCTTCAATCACGATCTCGGAAAACGCTGGCACCAAAAGATCAACCGTCTTGGCCTGCACCACATCAATCGCGCATCCAGCCAAACCGCCAGCAACCGCCAATTCATCGACATTTTCAGCCAATTTTTGCACGGAGGTGTAGGACACAGCTGGCGGACACCCAAGCACAACAGCGCATGGCATCGGCTTGCCCATCTTTTTATATTTCAACCAATGCGCATAAATACCTGCGCGCAATTCGACAGATGGGTTCATGCCCAAACGACGCGGTGCTTTCAATTGACCACGATAATTGCCGAGATTTTGCACGCCTGTGTCGGGATCTTTCGTGATGAAATGGCCCGCCGACAAATAAGGCGCATTGTCCCAACCCGGTGTGGAAATGGGAACAGGAATGCCATCCAACGCTGCGCCGGGTTTATCAAGATCATCACCCATAGTGACAAACTGCTGACAAACGGCGTCAGTTACAACACGCGGCGCAATTGGGTTGGCAATCGCGTTAATCCACGTCTCACCGATCTTTTCCAACGGCTTACCAAAGCCAACGCGATAGACATCGGGCGTGGCTGCAAGACCTGCGACAAGCACAGCGGTGTCGTATTTGCGGCCCTTGCTATCGGTTGGCTGCGTAAACAAAAACGCCTTGCGATCCTTCTCAGGAATACCGCCGCGATATTGCCAACGCACAAGCGGATGCATTTCTGTGTCTTTGTTGATGGGCTCATCAACGACGATCAAAAGATCCTGCTTGGCCAAGGCCAACACATGCGCATGCAGATCAGGGCAACCGCCCTTTGCGGCAGATTCTTTCAACCAACGATCAAGTGCTTTTGGTAATTGCTTTGTCTCAGCCATTTTTATTACCTGTGATGATGTTTTCAACAAAGCCTGCTGATCCAAAGAGCGCATGATCTTCATGCGCAAAACCGAGCATTTGAATGCCCAATGGCATTGCATCAATTTTCAGGCCGGGGATGGAGAGTGCGGGCACGCCAAGCAAAGAGCCCGGCACAACGAAGATGGGATCGCCTGTGCTCTCGAGACCAACAGGTGCGACATCTGGTGAGGACAATGTGATGCAACCATCTGCCAAAGGCTTCAGGCGTGCGAAAGACTGCTTCACAATTTCGCGCTTCATCAAAGCGGCGCGATAGGAGTCAAGATTAAGCTTCTTAGCTTCCACCAAACGATCACGCATATTTTGGCTGATCGCGTTTGGATTGTGCGCCACATAGGTGTTGAGCGGCCAAACAGATTCCCACGCATTGATGATGCGCGTGAGTGGCAGCGCTTCATGCAAATGCTCTTCAACCTCTGCAATCAATGGCAAATCTGAGCGCGTGAGAATACGCACACCAGCATGGCTCAATTTTGCAAGCAGGCTCTGCATCAAATGCTTGGCTTGATCGGTTGCCCGCACCCAACCCGGTGTTTCTAAAAACACCAGAGTTTTTGGCTGCTTAATCGCGCTCACAGCTAGTGGACCCATAAGACCCAAAGAGCCCGGATCGCCACCGACGCGTGATGCGATTTCGCTTGCCATATGCCATGTGTCTGCGCGTGTGGCTGCAATCACACCTGCACAGCTTTGGCTCATATAATCATGGCTGCCGCCGCGATTGAGTGCGCCAAGTGTTGGCTTGAAACCCCATGCGCCGCAATAACCTGCGGGGCGCACGATGGAGCCCACAACTTGCGTACCAAGACCGCCCGCAATAAAGCCCGCTGCAACACCAGCCGCCGAACCGCTGCTCGAGCCGCCCGGTGTGCGCGTGAGGTCATGCGGATTGCGTGTTGGGCCCGGCACAGTTGCGGCAAATTCAGTCGTGACTGTTTTGCCAAGTATGATGGCACCTGCTTCACGTAACGCTGCCACTGTGGCGCTGTCACGATTGCTCTGCCATTTGGCATAATAGGCTGAGCCCATTTGCGTTGGCATATCGATTGTTTCGATCACATCCTTGATGCCAACCGGCATGCCATCAATGGATGACAAAGGCTGTCCAGCCTTCCAACGCTTTGTTGATTCATCGGCCGCTTTGCGCGCAGCGTCCACATTCATCACAACGAAGGCTTTTACATCCTTCTCGGCTTGAGCAATATTGCTCAAGCATTCTTCCAAGAATTGGCGAGATGTCTGCGTGCCATCTTTTAGAGATGGCAAAGCTTCGGCGAAGGACTTTTTGTGATGGGTCGTCACACTCATGCCTTTACCTCATCCAAGGTTATGCTATCGGCGCGGCGCTGCATAGCAATCATGGATTGGCGCAACATGAATTGACGTGCACGTTCAGGATCGGCTGCAGTGGCTGCCAATTCTTCAAAGTTCTTTTGACGCTCAGCTGGCTCGCGCGTTTCCAAACGCTTTTTGTTGGCGATGGATTGCTCTTGCACGAACTCAATGCTGACCGTGCGGCGTTGCAGTGAATACAAATCCAGCAACGCGTCTGGCCCCTTGTTCAAAATAACCTCTGCGAGCTTTTCAGACACATTGGCTGCATCT